>CANQCI010000012.1 GCA_947589675.1 uncultured Bacilli bacterium
TAAAATTTTTCTTAAAAAAGTTATATAATTAAAGGAAAAGATAGATTTATTCATCTATCTCTTGACTGAACTGTAACCTCGATAATATAAGGATTATTTCTTGTTCCATCCCCACTTACATATATACTATCCGCACTAATATAAAAACTAGGTCTAATGTTATATTCGTAACCATCAATAGTTTGGGTATTAACATTACCTTTATTTAAATAGTAGGCTTTATTTAAAGACTCAGCATCCCGAGTTATTAACCATTCACTTCCACTGGTGGTAAGATAACTTTCATTATCAGCCAAGCTTTCTTCATAATCAGTTAAATCCATTAAACCAATTTTTTGGTTTACTTCTAAATCACTTTTGCTACAAGCCCTTAGACTTGCATCACTTGGACAATATACCTCTTTTTCTTTAACTAAAGTTTTATCTAACTTTATCCCTCCGACATACCAAGAGCTAGATAAAATTTTTGCTTGCCATGATGCTTCCAAGCTATTTAAAAAGGTGGTATTTAAAAGGTTAGCCACGGTATTATCTTGCCATTTATTAGTACCCTCCCCATATTTAGTTAAACCATAGCTGGTAGCTTTAATTAATTTAATTTGTTTATCACTAATACTTATTATCCGGTATAAATAAGTTTCATCATTTGCACAATTATTAGCACCAAAACAAATATAATTAGCTGGATTTTTCCCTGTATAACGATATAAATTATTATTTAATTCTTGATTAATACTAGTTAAGATATGGGTAGCTAAAGTTGGTTTCGTGGCATCAGGTGTAGGCACAGCTTGCGTGGTATCAGCAACTCGATACGGATCTAAAACACTACCGGTTCCCCCAACATAACTTACCTCACTTTTTAAATAAAAGGTTGGTCTAATAGCCCTAGTAATTTTACTTACTTCGCCACTTTGAACATTACCTGATGCATCAAGGTAAAAACTAGATGTTGCTCCATTTTTATCACGGCTAATTGTCCATTCCGAAACACCCTTATATAACCAATTATTATTTATATTTAAATCATTATTATAGTTATCCATTGTATTTACCCAATTTTTAGGACTACTAGCATAAGCATAATCACTTATGTACATAAAGGCTACTGGTTTATTAATAGTTGTCACATTAGCATCACTTAATAAACCCATTTCATTATTATAAACTTTTTGAGCATTTTGCTTAATATCATTTATCCCTTGAATATAATAAATATTATTATCTATTTTTTCTTGCCAAAAACTAGCAAACTTTTTGAGATAAGAAGAAGCCATATCGCCATTTAATAAAGTGTAAAAACTACTAGCACTAAAAAAGTTAGATACATTATTAGCACTACCACTAAAATAAAACATCGCTACATCTTTATCATTAGCCCTTATTACTTGTTCTTCTTTAACTCCCAATTCTTCTCCTGTTGCATACTCAGCCTTAATTAATTTTACCCGACCAGCAAAGACGCCAATTATCCGATATAAATTTTCATTCGGGCAAACAAGTTCATCACTTCCAAAGCAAACATAATTATCGGGATTAGCTCCCGTATACCGATAGCTACCATCTTTAGCATCATCCGCAATTTCGTCATTATCAACATCAATTGTTCCATTATGAAAAATCAAATTAGTGCCATCAGCTTTTTTGGCAATTTGACACGCTAAAGAAAAATCATCACAGGTTTCATGATAAGCTTCAATTAAATCAAAATAAACATAACAGCGATCATTTTTGCTAGCTTCTAGTTCAACACTTTTGGTAACATCATTATATGATAATTTTCCCCCATTTTCACATTTACTAAGAGTTTCATTAAATCGATAATTATTACTAGGAAATATGGTTGAATCATTTAATTCATATTCACCACTATTAACGGATTTTTCAAAAAGTAAAGATAATACTTTGCTATTATTATCCTTTTTAGTACTTATTAAAACACTATTATTAGCCTCTGAATTATTTATAATACAGAAAACCATAACGAATATAAATGTTGCTATAGCTAGGAAACAAAACCAGTATTTTTTCTTTATTTTCATCTCCAACACCCTTTATATTACTTTTTTATTATACACCGAAAGTATATGATTAAGCAAGAGCCAATTAAGGCTTGAAGGTTCTTAAAAATAAAATAAAAATAAAATAACTTTAATCATTTTTATAAAATAAATGTAACAAGTTTGTTATTTATATAAATTTTAGAAAATCAAAAAAGGAGCAATGCTTTAATTATATTACTCCTTAATACTAATTTATTTTTCTTCTTCGCTACATTTAACACAAATAACTTCATCATTTTTGGTAACTAATAATTCCCCACACTTGGGGCATATTTCCCCAGTTGGTTTATACCATAAAGCATAATTACATTTTGGATAATTATTACAACCATAAAACAATTTACCTTTTTTAGTTTTTCGTTCGACCATTTTGCCAGTTTTGCACTTTGGACAAGCACAAACTTCAACTACTTCTTTTTTTTCTTTTTTAATATATTTGCAAGTTGGATAATTGCCACAAGCAACAAATTCGCCATATTTACCTTTGCGAATGACTAAGTCGCCCCCACATTCAGGACAAACTTCGCCCGTAGTTTCAGCTGGCTTTTTTTCCATTTCGGTAAAAGCTTTTTGAACTAAAGGTTCAAAATCATCATAAAAATCATGTAAAACCTTAATATTATCTTCTTTAGCCTCCGCAATTAAATCCAAATCTTTTTCCATATTAGCCGTATATTCAACATTAACAATTCCACTAAAAAATTCTTGTAATTTATCAGTCGTTTCAATCCCAATGTCGGTTGGTTCAAACTTTTTATCTTTTAAAATAACATAACCTCGGTCTTTGATGGTACCTACAATTGTTGCGTAGGTAGATGGACGACCAATACCTAAACTTTCTAATTCTTTAATTAAACTACTTTCAGTATATCTTGGAGCTGGTTTAGTAAAATGTTGAATTTTATCAATTTTATTTGCCGTAATAGTATCTGATTTATAGTTTTTAAAATCAGGTAACATAACATCTTCACTATCTTCATATTCTTGATAAACTTTTAAATATCCATCAAAAATTAAAACACTACCCGTTGCTTTAAAAGTATAACCATTATTTTCTAAAATTACAGTTGTCGCTAAAGTTTTGGCATCATGCATTAAACTAGCTAAAGCTCTCGCATAAATAAATTTGTAAAGTTTATATTCATCATTACTTAGATAAGCTTTAACACTTTCAGGAGTCCGATTAATACTAGTCGGTCTTATCCCTTCATGAGCATCTTGAATGTTTTCATTCTTCTTGGCTTTTTTAACATAACCAACATAATCTTCTCCATATTTATTTTTAATATAGCCAAAAGCTTCACTAACAAAAGCATCACTAATTCTCGTACTATCCGTACGCATATAAGTAATTAACCCAACAGTTTCATTACCAAGATCAATACCTTCATATAACTTTTGAGCTATTTGCATAGTTTTTGATGGAGCAAAATTTAACTTATTGGATGCCGCTTGTTGTAAAGTTGAAGTACGGAAAACTTCTTTAGCACTCTTATTTTTTTCTTTTTCGGTTACGGATTCAATTTTAAAGGAACGGGTTAATTTATCTAAAATTTCATTAGCTTCCTCTTCATTTTTAATCTTAACTTCTTTACCATGATATTTTTCTAATAAAGCTTTAAACTCTTCAAAGTCCGCTTCAATTGTCCAGTACTCCTCAGGCACAAAAGCTCTAATTTCTTTTTCCCGGTCAACTATTAATTTTAAAGCTACACTTTGCACCCGACCGGCAGATTTTCCGCCAGTTTTGCGTTGCATTAATTTACTTAATCTAAAACCAATTATTCGGTCTAAAATTCGTCTGGTTTCCCCACTTTTAACTAAATTAAGATCTATTTTTCCAGGATTATTGATAGCATTTAATACTACATCTTTCGTTATTTCGTTAAAAACAACTCGCTTATATTTCTCATTAGGAATTTTTAATTCATCATAAATATGCCAAGAAATGGTTTCTCCTTCTCGGTCAGGGTCGGTTGCTAAATAAACAGTATCTGCTTCTTTAACACTTTTCTTTAAAGCATTAACATCTTTAGTTTTTCCCTTAATTATTACATAATTCGGTTGAAAATTATTTTCCACATCAACCCCTAAACCATATTTGCCAGTTGTTGCTAAATCCCGAATATGTCCTTTACTAGAAATAACTTTATAGTCACTTCCTAAATATTTTTCAATTGTCTTACACTTAGCTGGTGATTCCACAATCACTAAATTTTTCATTCTTCCTCCTCAGGTATTCTTGCCGCTAAAGTTTCATCATTTAAAACATCTTCTTTAGCTTGATCTAAATAAGCAAAATAATTATTTTTAATAATCATACTGCTTATTTGCATTTTTGATGCAATTTGGGCATTAATATTTTTGATTTCCCCCTGTGACATATCATTTTGTGAAGAAATTACTTCACTAGTTTTAGCATTATAATAAGTACTTTTATTTTTCCAAGAACCATCCGCATAGGCAACAACATTAAAATAATCCGGACTAAAAATATCACTACCCATATATAATCTTGGATCATAATTTAAATCAAATAAATTAGCTAAAGTTGGTGTAATATTAACATAAGAAGTATACATATCATAACTCTTAGCTTCTAACTCACTATTATAAATAACAAATGGGGTTCTTTCCACTTCATAATTATCTAAGTCATAAGTTAATACATTATTAATTGTTTCATTACTTAAACCATATGGATAATGATCCCCAAACATGACAATAACAGTATCATCAAGAATTTTGGCTTTTTCTAAGCGATCAAGTAAAATTCCTAAGGCATTATCTAAAGTCTTTAACTTAGACATATATCTTTGTAAATCCATTGGATAATCAGTATCTTCAAAATATTCTAAATATTTATCCCCTTCGGTACTGGAAACCTTATAAGGTTGATGGGAAGAAACACTCGTAAGCCATAGCATAAATGGTTCTTTCGGATCATCTAAAGTAATATCCATGGCTACTTTCATAAAATCTTCATCACTTGCCCATTCCCGGTAAACACTCGAATAATCTATTCCTAAATCTTCGACTCCATAATATTTACCACTACCTAAATTTTTATGAATAGTCCGGCGATAGTAATAGTTTTCCGTATAATCATGCATACTACTAGTTTTATAATTAGCTCGATTAAATAAATTAAATAAAGAGGTACTATAGGTATTATCTTTATAAACATTGGCTGTACAATTATTATAAATAGAATATAAACCAGTCATTGCACTAAATTCATTATTTCCTGTTGAACAACTATTTCTTGGACTGTAATTATTCGTAAAATGCCATCCTTCACTATACATCTTATAAAAGTTTGGATAATATTCTTCATTTATAAAAATATCATTGACGCTTTCCATCATAATAACAATTAAATTTTTATCTTTAAATAAACCAGTATAATCATTATAATCTGTAATACTATTATTTATTAAATAATTATTAATAGTTTTATAAGTAGAATCTTTTTCTTTACTTATTACTTCTTCCCAAGTACTATCATCAAATGAACGACTAGTCTTATGTTTTACTTGATTAGCATAAACAACCGGAATATCTTCTAAACCCGTATATAATGTTTTTATATCTAATAAGCCAAAACCTAAAATACCAAAATTATCAACCGCGGTACTAGGAACACTCGGACTTTTAAATAAATCAATGGTTTTAATCATTTGTAAATCATCTTGCATAAAGTCCACAGTTAGAGATTTATAATATAAAAAGCCACTTAAGCCCACGAAAAAAACTGTCATTATCGTTTTAATCACGGTTTCATAACGTCCCTTTTTTAAAACAAATTTTTTATCGCCTTTATAGTTTAAATGTTTATCGATAAATATATAATAAAGACATATTAGCAAAAAAGGAATAAACATAAAATAATATTTAGGATAAAATGAACCAAAAAATTCGCGGACATAATCCGTTACTGCTCCTAGTTGACTAGAAGTATTAAATGACATATAAACTCCAATAAAGTTATTAAAACCTAATTGTAAAAAAGCATAGATACTAAAAAATAAACTACATAAAATAATTAATATTTTATTACTTATTTTTCCTAAAAAAGAAGCTAAGTAAGCAATAATTAAAGCTAATACATTAGCCCCTAAAAGGATTCTTAATAATGATGTATCAAATACTTGTACCCCACTTATAAATCTAAATAATATTTCTATTATCATTATATAGATTAATAATAAAGAATAATTTTTAAACATTTTACTTGTTAGAAATCTTTTCATTTTGTTCGTTTTCAACTATCTCCTTCACTGGTTTATAACTAAACCTATAATTATCTAATATACCATACTTTGCCATATTTTCAAGATGTTTTTTAGTTGGATATCCTTTATGATCTTTAAAACCATACATGGGATATTTTTGATCGAGCTCATACATCAGATGATCTCGTGTAACTTTGGCTAACACACTAGCTGCTGCGATGGTAATACTTTTGGCATCCCCATGAATAATGGGTAAAACATTGGGACGATTAAGTTTCATGGCATCAGTGATTATATAATCAGGTTTAACTTTTAAGTTATCAAGAGCTATATTCATAGCTAAACGTGATGCTTCTAAAATATTAATTTCATCAATAGTTTTAGCATCGACAATCCCAATACCATAACTTATAGCTTCTTTTTTAATAATTTCAAAAAATTTTTCTCGTTTCTTTTCACTTAATTTTTTCGAATCATCTAACCCCGGCAAACTATAATTTTTAGGAAGGATTACTGCAGCAGCCACCACTGGTCCCACTAAAGGGCCTCTTCCGGCTTCATCAGTCCCGGCAATTAATTCATAACCTTGGGCATATAAATTTGTTTCATATTCTAATAATCGTTTTTCCATAAATCATATGTAACCTTCTTTATAGCACCACTTACGACATCATTATAAAGACGCCAAGAAACTTTTTCATAATCAGTTTCCCCCTTTTTAACACATCCCATTTTTTGTGCCATTAAATCCATTATAACAATTGGATTTTTATTTTCAACCCTAATTTGATATTTTTCTTCTAAAATTTGGGGATAATAATTTTTTAAAAAAGCTACTAAATATCCACCAATATCGGTTATATTTAAAATATCGGCTTTAATTGCCGCAGTACTTGCTAAAGCTAAAGCTTCTTCATTATCCACGATTTTTGGCCATAAAACCCCTGGTGTATCTAAAAGCGTTATTCCTTTGCCTGTTTTAAGCCAAGTTAAATTTTTAGTTACCCCAGGTTTATTAGCACATATTGCTACCTTTTTTCCGACTAAAGCATTAATTAAACTACTCTTTCCTACATTAGGAATACCCACTACTAAGACTTTGATTTCTTTTTCTTTTAAACCCTTAGCCATTCTTTTTTCATTTATTCCTGTCATTAATTCTTTAGTTTCATTAACTAATATATTAATATCTTTATAATTTTTAGTATCTAATAAAATAACTTTATAATTTAATTTTTCATAATATTTAACCCATTTATTAGTGGCTTTTAAATCACATAAATCTTTTTTCGTCATAATTAAAATTCTAGGCTTATCAGGATTTAAATAATTATCAATATCTTTTAATTTACTAGACGCTGGTAACCTAGCATCAATTAACTCATATACAACATCCACTAATTTACTATATTCTTGAATTTCCCTTTTCGTTTTAGCCATATGCCCTGGGTACCAGTTAATATTTGTTTTATTTTCATTCATTTTTATCGCCTACTTTTTCTTCAATTAATTTTTCATTATCTATATATTTATAATTTAAGGAGTTATCTGCGGTTACTACTGCTCTACCTAATTCTTTTTCTAAATTATCTCTTGTTATTTTAGCTATATTTCCACCTCGCTTAGCAATTTCTTTATTTTGCTTTAAACCATAAGGCTTATGTTCTTTTGCAAGCTCACGAGTAGCATTTTCACCTAAATCAGTAAGGGCTACTTCTAAATCTGTCATATTATCTCTTAAAGATTCTTTTCTAAGTTCTTTAAATTTCTTGTATTCATTAGCTTTCATACCAGACCATGATTTATATATTTCATTTGTTAAAATTCCATATTCATAATCTTTAGTAATTCCCCTTTCTTTCCAAACATCAGTTAATTTAAACCTATCAACTATTCCAGATAGTCTGGCTTTAATCCATTTATCATCATATCCCCGCTTACGATAATATTCTACTGCTCTATTAATTGCAATTTCAGGATCAAACACCTCATCAATTCTTTCACTTCCTAAATTTGCCAACCACATTTTAAAAGGTTCTGCTTTATTTGATGGAACTGATTCAATTAATCTTAAAATTCCCTTAGTATCTAATACATCGGTGTTATAAAATTTTCCATCTTTGGCTTTTAATTTCAGTTGACTACAAAATGTAGTCAACTCAGATCCTTCTTTTTTCAATCTTAGCTTTAATACAGACCAATATTTTCTAGCATCGCTACTATCAGTTAATGCATTTATAACATCAACAACACTAAAGTAATATTCTTCTTTTTCATCATCCCAAATACTTCTTATTTCCTTACCATCAAAAAGATTTGAAATTGTTTCTACTTTATTATTCAAAAATAACACCTACTTTCTTTTTTAATATCGTAATCATCTTTTCAATTTATCACATAAATTTATTTATATTTAAAGTATTCCCCAAGGTAATTTGGTAACAAGCTTTTGCCATTTTCATCATTAGCACATTCTTCATAAAACATTCTCATTGTACTTATATTTCTACCCAAAAAAGCCTTTCATATTTGGAAATGTTAATTTCAATTCTTGAGAAACTTGTTTTTCTCAATCCAAAATATAACATAATTAGATTACATTGCCTTAAACCATGTACTTTTTATATCTTCTTTTATTTCATTAAAACTTTAGTTAAATAATCTTCTGTGTTTTATCAAAAACCAAAAATTCTTTTCCTTACCAGTTTGTTCTTTTAAATTATATTTATTAAATTAGATCTCAAATTAATTATATATTTAAATATCATAAATCTCAAATGTATATTTTAATGAAGTTAAATATCATCAATCCGTTAATGTTGTTATTTTCTTCAATTAAATTTTCTATTACATAATTTGGTCGTCACTGCCGACCAAATTGGATAGAACACATAAAATCTTCGCATTTTTCCTATACTAACAAAAAAAGTACCAAGTTTTGAACTAGTAAAAATTATTTACTAGTTGACGATTCATTCAGTTCACAACTATTGTTATCATTATGTTAATTAATTCATCATTTGTTTTTCATAAATTATAAAGTCCATTTACTTTATTTTCATTCATTATTATCTATATCATTTAATATTTTAGCATTTTCTAAAAACCTATCAAAATCCGAAACTAATAATGTATCTTGCTTTTTTCTAAACTTATCATATTTTTTATATGCAAGTTCTTGTGCCACCTTATGAGAAATTTTTCCAGAGTTATGTAAAATTTCCCTTCCATTAAATTGTAAGAAAGCATTAAGTTTTTCTATCCAATCACTCATTGTCATTGCATTATGATTTTCAGCTTGCAACTCAGCATAATCTAAATACATTGTAACAATTCTATTTAAATCTTTTAATTCTTTTTCCGTTAAATAATTTTTAGCAATATCTACGTCATATCTATAAATTGGGCCTTTTGGAGATTCAGTCCAATTAGTAAGTCCCATGTTTTCCTTATTAGAATCTACCCGATTATATATAATTTCAGCAGCTGTATTGCCTGTTACAGCATAATGTAATTTATTTTGAACTGTCTTAAAAAATTTTTTGGTAATTTCCGAATCCTTATCATAATCAATACTACAAGATGCATAAATATCTGTTATTTTTTGATAAAATCTCCTTTCACTGGAACGAATATTTCTAATTCTTTCTAAAAGTCTTTCAAAATAATCTTCACCAAAAATATAATTTGGATTTTTTAATCTTTCATCATCCATTACAAATCCCGTAATTAAATATTCTCTTAATACTTTAGTTGCCCATATTCTAAAATGTGTTGCTCTTTTAGAATTTACTCGATAACCAACGGCAATAATCATATCTAAATTATATATTTTTGCCTTTCTCCCACCAGAACTTTCGTCGGAAATTCCGACAGAAGTATCTTCACTAAGTTCACCACTATTTAAAATATTATTAATATGTTCTGTTATAGTACTTCTAGAAACTCCAAATAATTCAGCTAGTAAATTTTGCGTTAACCAAATATCATTGTTAATTATAAGTACACTTACCTTAACATCATTATTGTCATCCTTATATATTAAAAAATCATGATTTGTAACTTGTAATTTATTTTTCATTATCTTTTCCTTTCGTTTACTTATAATCTATTAAGGTATTAAATGTATATTATTCATTTTTATTACTACAACTTTTACTTTCTTCAATTAATAAATCAAAATCTGATTTATATAATTTATCTTGTTTTATTCTATACTTTTCAAATTCTGTTAAAGCTTTATCACAGGCAATTTCATGGGATATTTTTCCGGCATCTTTTAAAATATCTCTATCATCGGCCAGTAAAAATTTATCTATTCTGGTTGCCCAATCTTCCATGGTCATTGGTATATGTCTACGGGCTCTGTTTTCGGCTATTTCTAAAAAAGCACTAACAATTCCCTCTAAATCTTGAATTTCTTCCTTGGTTAAATAATTTTTAGCAATAATAACATCTGATGCCATTATTTTGCCATTGGGAGAATTTCGCCATGAAGTTAAGCCCATATGTTCTTTTCGGGCATCAACTCTATCATATATTATTTCGGCTGCCGTTTGTTTAGAAACAGCATAGTGCATTTTATTCTGAACTTTTTTAAAAAAATCAATAGACATAGGCGATTTAGAATCATAATCAATGCTTGTTGCATATATATCAGTTACTTTTTGATAAAATCTTCTTTCCGACAATCTTATTTCTCTTATTTCTTCAAGCAATTTTTCAAAATAATCTTTATCGATGAATGAGCCATTTTTCATTCTTTCTTTATCCAAGACATAACCCTGGATGGTAAAAGTCTTTAAAACATTAGTAGCCCACCTTCTAAATTGAGTAGCACGAATTGAATTTACTCGATAACCCACGGAAATAATGGCATCTAAATTATAAAATTCAACATTTCTTTTAACATTTCTATTTCCCTCTTTTTGAACTAATTCCATTTTGGAATAAGTTGAATCTTTATCTAATTCTTTCTCATTATATATATTTATAAGGTGCTTGGCTATTGCCGGTTGTTCAACCGCAAATAACTCAGCCATCGCCTTTTGCGTCATCCAAAGAGTTTCATTTTCATATCTTACTTGAATACCATTATCTTTTTCCTGTACTTTAAAAATAATAAACTCCTCAGTACTACTTCTTATCATTAAATCTTTTATTTTCCTCATCTCCTTTACTACATTTTTCTAGTATCATTAATTACTATTTTCTTTAAGGTATTTATTGTAAAATTCATCCATTGAAGATATATATTTTTGATCTTGAATTACCCGATATTTTTCATATTCACGCCAAGCTTTATCCATCGCTTCTTTATGAGTTATTTTCCCCGAATGAGTCAAAATATTTTTTTCTCTAAATTTTAATAATTTATCTGTTGCTTTAATCCAATCATTCATAGTCATAACAGTATGCTCGTATGCCATATCCTCCGCATAATCTAAAAAAGCTATTGTTAAACGATTTAATTTCTTTAACTCTTCTTCCGTTAAATAGTTTTTAGCAATAGAAACATCATACTTATATATTAATCCATCCGGACTTTTTTGCCAATTCGTAAGCCCCATATGCTCCTTATTAGCATTAGCTCTTTCATAGATTAGTTCTGCAGCAGTATGACCACTTATGGCATAATGGAGTTTATTTTGAACTATTTTAAAAAACATATAGGCCTCCTCATTTTGGGGATTATAATCTGATGATGTGGCAATAAATAAATCCGTGATTTTTTGATAAGCCATTCTTTCACTTACTCTAATAGTTTTAATTCTTTCTAATAATTCATCAAAATACTTTGTACTAAATTTGTTCCCATTTATAAATCGCTCATCATTTAAAGCAAAACCTTTTATCATATATTCTTTTAGTATTTTAGTTGCCCATATTCTAAATTCTGTTGCTTTTTTAGAATTTATGCGATAACCAACCGCAATAATAGCATCTAAATTATATATTTTTGTTTTATAATTTTTTCCATCCGCGGCAGTTACCGAGGAATCCTCGACAACTGATTTTTCATCAAGTTCATTAGATTTAAAGATATTTTTTAAATGTAATGAAATATTATCGGTTGAACAATCAAAAACTTTAGCCATTCCTTTTTGCGTAAGCCATAAAGTTTCATCTTTATAAATAGCATCAACCACTATCTTACCATCTTTATTTTTATATATTAATAAATCATTTTGTTCTTCTAATTTTTGCATTTAAATCACTTCCAATCTATATTTTTCTAAAATTAGTTTGATGTTTATTTTATTTTCATTGTGTTAGTTTTCTATCCTTTTTCTAAACCCGTCGTATTCGACGGATTTAAAATTTTGATTATAAATTGGTTTTATTTTTTCTATAAATTATTTAACATCTTCAAGCTTTCTTTGAATCTTATTTTCTAATCTTTTTCAAGTTCTTTTAAACTTTTTTCAGGAGTTGGCATATCCTCAGGAAGCATTCCCCCGATATCTTGAATGGCTTTTCTTACCTTCTTCCCCACTTCATAATGAACAGCCTTAGCATTATTTTCACCTTGGACATTATCTTTAATTAATCTTTGTTTCGTTTGATTTATTCTAAATAAATTAGCCACTAATTCATCTTCATTCATATTATCAAGTATATCTTCTCTATAACGTAGGTTCTTTCTTTTAAAAATATCGTCAGCCGTTTCACCATTATATAATCCCTTATAACCAGCATTATGAAATTCTGCCATATTTTTAACTCCTGCTGATGAAGCGACTTTTTGCAGAGTATAATTGCCTTGTCTAGTTAGCTTTCTTTGAAAAAATCTTTTTTCATCTTCCGATAAAGATTCGTATTCTTGTTCAGTAATTTCTTGTTTTCTTGTTTGAACAGCAAAATAAGTTTGCCCTAAAGCAACAACTTCTTTATTAGGATCAGCATTTTGTACTATTAAATAGCATACATACCTAGATAACTTGTAATCTTTAATAAATTCTTCTTTTCCTTTGCCAGTTTTGATTGGCTTGTTGACTTCAACAAGCCAATCATTCCCATCCGCAATACTGTTATTGGCAGATATAATCGCTTTATCTATCACTTTTTTAAAATTTCGCCATTCTTTATAATCTAATGCTTTTTGTAACTCCCGAGCATACCAATATTCATTTCCGTATTCATCAAAATGTTTTATGTCTTCAAATGTATTATGTACTGTTTTATTTATAATTTCTTTTTCTTGGGTATTTACCACAAAAATCACTTCCTTTCATAAAAATTATTTATGTTTTCTTTTTTTCCCTGATTTTAAGATTTTAAAATTGGGATAGGCTTCTTTAATATGCCGATAAAAAATTGAATTTTTTTCAATCCATTTTAAAACATTTTTGCGAATTTTTTCTGTATCATCTCGCTTTTGGAATTTAATATTATCTTTAATTTTGCTCATTACATTAAAAGATATAATATTATCAGTTACATAAACTATTAATAAAATAATAGCCAAAATAAGTTGCGTATTTTCAGGAATTATAGTAATTAACTTAACTAATAAGGGATTTAAAAAATAATAACAAAATGTTCCGAGGATTCCAAATGGCACCATTGTTTCAAGACAAATTCGGCCATTTATGTTGTATTTTCGGTTCGAATAATCCCACCATCTGGCATGAAATATTTTTTCCATTAAATAAGAAGTTAAATATTCTAAAAGCGAGCATATTAAAATAGATTTTAAAAAAACACTTAAAACATCTTTAGCATTAGAACCAATTAAAATTAAGATACCTAAAACTCCATACCCATAAATAGGACAATAAGGGCCAATTAAAAAACCACGATTAACAAACTTTTTAGTTAATATTATATTTCTTATTACTTCCATCGCCCAGCCTAAAAAAGAATAAATCATGAACAATAAAAAAAACACAATAAGCTCTTTACTCATTAAATACCACTTCTTTCCTAAGTTTACTACCTACATTCATTTTATCATAAAAAAGAAAGATTACCTAGAACCTTTCTTAATTTTGTCTATATATTTGTTGCCCTTTAATTAAATTATAATTTATTAATTTACTACTATCTAAATTTTCTTTGGTCATATCAACCGCAGTTATTTGGCTATTTTCATAAGTTTGATAATAATAAATTCCTTTATCTAAATTCGCACAAGAACTATAAATAGTTATTTCGTATAAATCTTTGCCCATATGCACGCAACCTCTTTGTTGATAAACCGAACCAAGAATGTGAAAAAATTGGCTAATGCTTTCTGATTCATCACTTCCTGATAGGGAGTTCATTTTAGTAAATGTAGCTTTAACAAACCTAGACATTGATGATAAATCCCCTGGCAAACCTAAACCACCCATCCCGCGGCTATAAGCATCAAGATTTAATTTAGAAGCAAAAGTATTCTCAGGAGTTTCAATTGATAAATGCCGATAATTATTTAAATTAAATAAGTGAATATCAAAAGTCGGATTATTAGTTAAAACCCCCATAGGATTATCATATATTTTCAAACCCTCTTTAACCCATTCAACTGTAAGGGAGCTTTCTTTATCAGCGATTAACCAGTGCAAAGGCGAAACTGGTAAGGCATCACTAAAATTTAAATTAATCAGATTCATTTTGGCAAGTAACTCTTTAACCTCGGCAATATTACGGCATTGGGATAAGATCCAAGGAATAAATTCAAAAGGAGCTACATTATCTTTCACCGGATTTTCTTCTTGATAAACCGCATTACCTGGAAAATTTAACCCCGCCATTCCTAAGCCACATTCATTAATAGCATCATAGTAAAGGGGATACTCATCAGCAACATAGGCCATGCCAATCATCGCATAATGATTATTCATTAACCCCATTTTCCGGAAATTAAATGGAAAATTACGAGGTGTTATGGTTACCGTTTCTTGATAAGAATACTCTAAATCTAAGTTTCTCCCAAAATAATGATCTTTAGTTTGATATGTAATTGCTGTACACATAATTTCTTCACCCTTTCTTTATTTACTCAAATTACAGACATTATCATATAAGTTATATAAATATTGGACTCCGTTTTCTAAACGAAAATAATGAATTATATAACAGACTAAAAAACAAAGTAAAAAGAAAGCTGGTAAAATAAATAAAACGGAAAGAGCAATTAATATTAAAAATACTAACAGCATTAAAGCATAAAATAAAGTTACCAATAAATGAATTAACCGTTCATGTTGAAAAAACTTAATTTTAATTAACATTTCTTCCTTTTTCGCTTGTATTTCTTTTTGATTATGTTTTTTCTTTAAAAATAATTCGATTTCATCAATATAATCATATAAATATTTTTTCATTATCCCTCAATCCTTATACTTTGTTTAATTATATCATTTTTATAGGTGAAAAAAAAGTTATTCTTTTCTTAAAATTTGACAAGTGATGGAGATTTCGTTAAAATAAGCCCTTACAGGTGATATCCATGGATTTTGAAATTTATCTTAATTTTAAGCATGATAAATATTATGATCTTGATTTTGAAGAAAAAGTTATTCCGTTATGTTTTTATTCTTATCCCGAATTAGAAAAATTTTTTTTAGAAGATTACTTTCACTTCCATGACTTTTTTAAAATAGAAGATTATGATAAAAAAGAGCAAAAATTATTATTTAAACTAGAGAAAAAAATAAACAATCATATTCCCGAATTTCATGAGTACTTAAAAAGTTTAAAATTAACTATTTTAAATATTCAAAATCCCCAAGACCTAACTTTAATACCTCCCTATTTTTCTATGGTTATTGATTTAGATAATAGATCAATAAAAGAAGTTTTAGAATTTATAAATAATCCTTCTTTAAAATCAAATTATTTATTTTTAGATAAATATAATGATATTGAACCAGTAGATAAAGAGGTATTAAATTATACCTATACTTGTATCGAAAATATTAGTAATTTTTATAAGCAATTTAATCTTTCTCCTGCAGAATTAGTTTTCTGTTTTTATGATTATGTGCGAAATCATATTTATCGCCTTTATCATGGGGAAAACAAAGCTATTGGGCGTGATTTAAACAAAATCGTCGATGCTAAATATTATAAATATCGAGTTTGTGGAGGTTATGTTAATTTCTTTGGAGCTCTTTTAGAAGAAGTGGGAATTAAAAACGAATACATTGGTTGGAATAGTGATAAAACCTATGGGCATGCATCAACTTTAGTTTATTTAAATGATGCCAAATATAATATTCGCTCACCCCTAGCTTTTGATTTAACTTGGGATGCGAAAAAAAATAATTTCGACCAAAATTTTATTAATAATTGTCAATTTGCTTTTTTACCTTTAGAAATAGAAAAAAGTATTAAATACCAAGAAAAACAAAATTATTATTTAGATCGTAATAGTACTTGGTATAATTTTGAAAAATATTATCATTTACTGCAAAAATTTGTCCAAAGGGATGATCCTAACATAATGCAAAAAAGAGCAATCGAATTATTTATTAAAGAAGCTCAAAAAATATACCATAATTTAGGAATTACTTTAAAGACTGACAAGCTTCTTTATAATGTTGAAGAAGCAAAAGCAATTTATCAAAATTTAACCGGCTTAGTAAACAAAATCAATCCAGCAACTTTTAAATTATTATGTACGAATGTTGATAAAATTGAAAAAGAAATTAATGCTTTATATCATCATTCCAAGCGAATTGAAAAATTAATAGCTAGCAACTTGGCACTTAAAAAGTAATTAACAGCAAGGCTAATTACTTTTCATTTTTATCATGCATAACTTCTTTTAGAGTTGTACCAAAAGTCGCTATATTTTGTAATTCGGCCGGAAGAATTATTTTAGTTGATTCCCCTTCTGCCATTTTGGCTAAAGTTTCATAGCTTTTTAACTTTAAAACTGAGGCATCTGCTCCCGCTTCTTTTAAAAGACGTATACCATCAGCTTCGGCTTGTTTAATTTTAAGTAAGGCTTCGGCTTCCCCTTCGGCAATCCGTACCTTGCTTTCTTTTTGAGCCTCTGCTCGAAGAATAGCACTTTCTTTTTCCCCTTCGGCAATTAAAATACTACTTTTCTTTTCACCCTCAGCTTGCAATATTTTTTCTCTTCGTTCTCTTTCCGCCCGCATTTGTTTTTCCATGGCTTCTTGAATATCCCGTGGCGGAATAATATTTTTAACTTCCACCCGATTAACTTTAATTCCCCATGGATCAGTTGCTTCATCCAAAATTGAACGCATCTTCGTATTAATAATATCCCGACTAGTTAAAGTTTGATCTAATTCTAATTCACCAATAATATTCCGAAGTGTCGTCGCTGTCAAATTTTCAATGGCACTTATAGGGTATTCAACTCCATAAGTATATAATTTAGGGTCAGTTATTTGAAAATAAACAACTGTATCAATTTGCATGGTAACATTATCTTTGGTAATAACTGGTTGAGGAGCAAAATCTTTAACTATTTCTTTTAAAGTTACCCGATTAGCAATCATATCCACAAAAGGAAACTTAAAATGGATCCCATTCTTCCAAGTTGTATAATAAGAACCTAATCTTTCAATAACAAAACTCTTCGCTTGAGGAACAATCTTAATATTAGGAATTATTAATACTAAAGCTAAAACAAATATAACAAACAACAATTTCATCTTTACTCACCTACTTTCTCCACAATTAACTTAACACCTTCAATTTTTAAAATTGTTACTTCTTCACCAACTTTAATGGTTTTATCACTCACCGCACTCCACTTTTTGCCATCAACTTTAACTTCGCCAACTTGATGCTTTTTGATTTCTTCCGTAACAATTCCCCTCATCCCAACGACTCGGTCTAAATTTGTCTTTTCATTTTTACCTTGTAATAATTTGGTAAAAACAGGGCGAGTTGTAAATAACAAGATAACCCCGAGAATAATAAAAACCGTCGTTTCGATGACAACATTATTCACAAAAATGGCTATTAGCAAGGTAACAATCCCACTTATGACAAACCAAATAGTAAGCAAATTTACGGTCGCTACCTCAATAATTGTTAAAACAATTATCAAAACTAACCAAAAAATCCAATCCATAATGCCAACTCCTAAGCTCATTATATCGCATTTTTATTTTCTCGACAATATAACTTTAGTTAAATATATGCCAATTGGGACTAAAAAATCGATAACTAAAGTTCCTAAACAAAATAAACCAATATCCTTTTTAAAAAAATAAATTATCACTGGTATCATTCCCATAATAAAACTAACTAAATAATAAACTTTTTCTTTTTGATACTTTAGACTTTTTAAATTATATTTTTCATCTAATTCATAAAAGATAAATACTAAAGAAGTAAACATAAAAACTAAATATAAATAATTAGTAACTGCTTCATTATGAAAATTTTTATATACTAAAAAAGTTAATAAAAAGAAAATACTATCTAACCGAAATAAATAAAAAATATCTTGTTTAAAATACTTTAACTTATATTTTTCCATATTCTTATTCTTACGTAAAATCTCACGTTTAACCAAAAAAATATAATAAATAAGCCAAACAATTATTCCTAATTTAACAATTATATTAGTCATTTTTAACACCATATAAACAACCACAGTAGTTTTGCCGATATAAATTGGCTTCTTTAGCTAAAATAATACTTCTTTGATAACCATTTTCTTTTTTAAAATCACTATATAAATATTTTATTTGATATTCTTCTTCTAACTCTTTTCCTATTTCATTTATCATTAAACTATTTTTATGAGAACTTACAGTAAGGGTTGTCCCAAAATATTCAAAATTATTTTCCCGAGCTTTCAAAGCGGTTTTTAATAACCGAAGATGAATACATTTTTGACACCGACTTCCCCCTTCTTTTTCTTTCTCTAAGCCTTTAACTTCATCATGAAAAAATTCATTTTCATAAACACTATCAATTATTTTAATATCAGGATACTTTGTTTTTAAATACCTAATTTGTTCTTGTTTTCTTTTTTCATACTCCGCCACGGGTTCAATATTGGGATTATAATAATAAACTGTTATATTAAAAAAAGGAGCTAATATTTCTAAACAAGTTGTACTACAAGGAGCACAACAGCTATGTAATAGTAAAGTTGGCTTATAATCTAAACTAGCTATTAACTCCTTTAATTTATTGTGGTAATTCATTTTCTCCCCCTCCCTCAACCGTGGTATCTGGCAATGTTTCTGGAGCCACCTCTGGATTAACTGATGCATCAGGTAAAACATCCCCAGGAACTTCTTGACTTTTATTTTCAGCTTCAAATGTCCGGAATAAAATGCGAGGACGATTACCATCTAAATAAAAAGTTCCCTTAACACTTTCCCCAATGGTATTATATAACTTTTGATAAGAATTTAATTTTTGAAAATTAGCTATATTAATAAAAATCCGATTACCATCATTCATTCTTAAAATAAACCGATTTTCATCAATAGTTATCCCATTTTTAATATCCGGACTATATTCTATCTCACTAATTAAAGCAATAATATTTTCATCAATAGCACTTAATTTTTTATTTAAATCTTTGGCTATATCACTTGGGGTATAATTGATTAAAGTTGGTACCCCTAAAACCTCTGATCGGGCTACTTCCTTATTATTGGCTAAAACATATTTCGCTGTGCCACTATTATAAAATAAAACCTTTTCTTCTTCAATATCTATTTCAATTCGACCCTTTAAATTTTTCTTAACTGTTACTTCGTGAACTAAAGGATTTTTTAAAACATTTTTCTTAATAGCATGGGTAGTTGTCAGTAAAAAAGAAGCATTATCTTTTAAATTTAAACTAGCAATAACTTCATCAGTTGATAATATTCCTTGATCATTAACTACAATATTATTAATAGGTATAGTTAAAATATAGTAACCTATTAATACCATTACTAGTCCTAAACCCAAGATAATAAAAACGCCTTGGAGCTTTAATTTCCTTTTAACTTTTTTACTTTCCATATTTCTTCACCAATTAACGATTACTTGTTCTAATTCTAATTCTACTTTCTTTTCCTTTTTTACTTTTTCTTCTATATATTTAATTAAATTTTTAATATCTTTACTTGTCGCTTTTTCTTTATTAATAATAAAGTTGGCATGCTTTTTACTTACCATTGCTCCATTGATGCTAAAACCCTTAAGTCCCACTTCATCAATTAATTTACCTGCACTATCCCCATCAGGATTTTTAAAAACTGACCCAGCATTATAAGTATCTAAAGGTTGAGTCTCTTTTCTTTTTTGTAAATTACTTTGCATTATTTTTTTAGCTTCCAAAACATCCCCTTTAACTAATTTAAATTTAGCTTCCAAAATAATTACTTTGGTCTTTTTAAATTCTGTTTTACGATAACCATATTTTATATCTTTTTTCTTTTTCTTAATTATTCCTTTTGCAAAATCATAATAAGTTACTTCTTCTAAATACTTAAAAATATCCACCTTATTACATCCCGCATTACCAACAATGGCTCCACCTAAAGTTCCTGGTATTCCTACCAAAGGAGTGAGGCTTACATACCCCCGAGCTAAAGTAGCTTGAATAAATTTTCCTAAATTAATACCCGCTTCAACCCTAAAGATATCATTATCTTCTATAATTTCTTGATAATTACTTAAGATAATAATGGCACCCTCAAAGTCTTCATCAGGCAAAATAACATTAGAACCCCCACCTAGAATATACCAAGGAATATTTTCCTTATTTAAAAACGTAATTAAACTAGGTAATTTATGGGCATAAGGCTTAATTAAATACTTGGCATGTCCCCCGATATGATAAGTATTATAATCTTTTAAAGAAACATTTTCATAAATTTCCCCATATTCTTTCATGATATTAATTTCCTTACTTCTTCATAGATTATCGTTGCTGCCGATTTATTACTTATTTTATCTAAATTATTTTGCATTTCCTTTAATTTATTTTCATGATTTAATAACTCATTGATGGTAATTTGGAGCATTCCCGCATTAAGATTTTTTTCTTCAATCATCTCCGCGACTTGCATATTAACTAAATCTAAGGCATTATAATATTGATGATTGTTAGCGACATACGGACTAGGAATTAAAATACTAGGCTTTTTTAAAGCTAAAATCTCACTAATCGTAGAAGCTCCTGCCCTTGAGATAATTAAATCGGTATCTTGAAATAACCCTGCTAAATTATCTAAATAAGGAATAATGCGAACATTACTTGGAAACTTATCATTTTTAACAAAATCATCATAATAATTTTTACCAGTTATATATAAAACTTGATAATCTTCTTCACCAATTATTTTTAAAAAGGCTTTAAACTTTTCATTTAAAGTTACACTCCCTAACGACCCTGCCACAATCACAATTAGCCGTTTATTTTTTTTAAATCCTAGACTTTCTTTACTAATTTTTTTAACACTTAAAGCCCGATCACCGCAAGGATTTCCTGTATAGACTATTTTTTTGGCTAAAGGAAAATAACTTTCGGAGTTTTTAAATGAAATCCCGACTAAATCCACGATTTTGGATAACCAAACATTTGATTTGCCTGGAACGCTATTTTGTTCATGAATGAATGTTTTAATTCCGAGCTTTTTAGCTGCCTTAATAACTGGATAAGTAACATAGCCACCCACCCCAATTACAACATCAGGCTTAAATTTTTGCATAATATTCAAGCACTTTTTATTGGCTTTTCTAATTAAAAAAACATTTTTAATATCTCTAAATACATTAGTTTTACTAAAACCATATATTTCTAATTCTTCATATTTAATTCCTTCTTTAGGAATAATTTCTTTTTCCATCCGATTATGGGTTCCAATATAAAGACAATCAAAATTATTATCTAATTGTGCAAATTTTTTAATAATACTTAACGCTGGATAAATATGTCCCCCTGTACCACCGGCCGAAATAATTATTTTCATCTTCTTCACCCTTTAATTTATTATACAATAAAAACTACCTATTTTAGTACAAAATAAGTAGTTTTTGTTTTTTATTTTACACTATATAACGATACGAAATGGATAAAATTTTGTTGTACAAAGAGGGTTCAGTAACAAACAGTCTACTAAATTTATTTCGACACATTATAATCCCTATATTTATTTAATATCTATATATCGATAAAAATCTTTTTCTAATATTAAACGAGAATAATGATATTTTTGATAAATTATTTGTTTTAAGTCAGGAATATAATTATCATCTATATTTTTACCAGAATAATATTCAGCTAATTCATTATATCTTCCCATATCAGTAATAAAGCTCCGATCAGAAAAGATTATCAAATCACTATTATCCGCCATCACATCTCGTCCCATTAAAAGTCTAGAATCAAAATCTAATCCCCATAGATTAAAGATAGTGGGTAAAACATCTAAAGAACTACAATACTTTAAATTTTCATCAGGTTTTAATTTAGGATTATAAATAATAAAAGGCATACGATATTTTTCAAATGTTTCATCTAATTCTTTTTCACTTATTTCTTGCATTTCCTCGAAACTTAAGCCATAGGGATAATGATCGCCAGTTAAAATAATAACTGTATCATTTAATTTACCATGTTCTTTTAACTCTTTAATTAACTCTTTTAAAGCTTTATCAAGTTCAATTTGACTAGCTAAATAAGCTTTCGCTTTATAGGAATAATTTAATTTTTTTACTTTATTCCAGTTTTTCTTAACTATCGCATTGTCTTGTTCATATTCTCTATGTCCACTCATGGTTACATAATAAGCTAAAAATTTATCTTCTGTTAAAAAATCCCCAACTGTTGCTTTAATCATCTCATAATCACTTGCTGGATAACTTTTACAATCCATTCTTTTTTCTAAACCATTACCACAAGCTAAATAACTATCATAGCCCATAACTTTTAAATAATCATTTCTTTTATAATAATCATATTTATAATTATGATAAGCAAAAGCTTTATAGCCAATATTTTTTAACATATTAGCTAAAGAATACGGATATATATTTTTATGAATAGCTTCCATACTCCACTTGCCATCCGCCGGAATAAGACTTGTATCCAGCATATACTCACTATCTGATGTTCCCACTGGAAATAAGGGAGCATAATAATTATTCAGAGTAAAACCTTCATTTTGTAATTTATATAAAGTCGGGGTTAAATCTTTTCTAATAGCCATCGGACTAAAAGATTCGGCAATAATAAAGATAATATTTTTATTTTTAAAAATACCTGTATATTCATTCTTTTTACTTGGTTTAGTACTCATTAAATAATCATATATTTCTTTTATATCTTTATCATTTGTTTTTATATTTAAGTTATCTACATTATATTCTTCTTTATTATATACTTTATTCTCATTAGTAAAAGATATACTTTTTTCTTGAAAATTAGTTAGCAATCTTTCTAAATCTAATCTTACTGTGGTAAATAAACCAAAATTTTTAATACTTTCATTATTATTTATAATTTTAAAATATAAATTTTTCGGAGAATAAATATAATCATCTTGAGAAACATTTATTAATAATATTGATCCTCCATATAATAGGAAAAGAATAATTAATTGTTTAATAAATAACTTTTTTCCTATTTTAACAAAGGATATATTTTTAGAAAAATATTTAATTAATAAACATATTAAGATTACAAAAATAATTAATAAATAGTTTTTTAAAATAGTATTAAGTATAGCTTTACTAAATTTAAAAGCTTGATAAGCCTTAGTAAGACTTCTAATACTTAAAATATTAGTAAACATTTTATAATATATGACATAAATACAAAATAAACTAATAAGAAAAATAATACTAAGATAATAAATTATTTTATTTATTTTTTTAGAAAATATACTAGTAATTAGATTCAAAAAGATAGATATTTGCCCCGTGAAAAGAATAAGGAATAGATAATTAGGTATTATTTTTACAGTAAAAAGAATAAATAATATTTCTAAAATACTAATTAATATAAATGTATATGTTAATTTATTTTTCATTTTTAAGATATATTATGAACTAATAGTTCATTTTCGCTAACTAAATAATTATGATTATCCTCAATGGATAAATTATATACTTTTACTGGCTCCGTTAATTTTTTTAGGTTTATTTTTATAATTTTTTGACTGCTTATATTACTTTCATTAATCAAATAATCACCCTCTTTTAAATTATAAGCTCTAACCCAACCTTTATCAACGACATAAAAGCGATGCTTAGGAGTAGCTTTTATTACTTCATTACCCACAGTTATTTCATATAATTCATCTGTTTCATTAACTACTGTTTTTAGTACTTTTTTAAGTTCTTTTTTACCTGTTAATTCTGATACTGACCATACTTTTTCACCAACTTTAATATCCTCGATATTTTTAAATCCAGATTCAGCTAAAATTTTAGTGCCCGCAACAAAACAACAAACTTCAACATCTTTAGTAATAAAAGCTATATTACCAGCATTATCTCTAGTTTCTATCTTTAAAGTATACTGACTAAATAATTGAAGACAGTCAAATATTACATCACCAGTATTATTGCTGGAATATAAAATAAAATTAGTACTAGAACCTGTTTCTTTATAATATATATCATAAGAACCAATATAATTACTACCACCAGTATCATTTATAATAACATTACTAACTTTAATAGTATAATCACCAGAAGCAGATTGCATATAATAAGCATTATCTATATCATATGATGTAATTGTTGGAGCTATATTATCTAATTTAATATTATAACTAGAACTTGATGTCGAAGTTATATCTTGATATTTAATCCGAAATTGATAATTAACATTTTGACTTTGCGTTATATTAAAAGTAGCATTACAATCCACCCAAGTAGAACCATTGGTCGTATATTGATAGGTTATTCCTAGATTTTCTAAATCACTACTTAAATATACTTTTATATTTTTATTAGTCCATGTTCCTGGATTATAATTACTCTCAATATTATTTTCAATAGTTTTTAAAGTAACACTTGGAGGATTAATTACTTTGGTAGAGATATTTTTTGAATATGGAGCCGAGGTAAAATGATTATCATCTTCAACATAAACTTTTATATGATATTCGGTTGAATGAGTTAAATTATTAAAGGTATAACTAGGACTAGTACTTTCTTCATAGCTTTCCCCATTATTAATACTATAATAATATTTAATTATTTCTTTACCATTTCCTAAAGTTGAATCAACATTGATTGTTATACTAGTAAAGGTACTTGTATAATCTTCTTTTATGGTAACTGTTGGTCTTGCATATTCATCAGTTTTTACTAAAGCTTCCACGGTATTACTTGCCATATATTCTTTATCAACAACATATCCATAGATTTTATAATTAGTATTTTCTTCTAAACCAGTAAAAGTATATGTAGCACTATCCGTTTTAATATAATCTTTTTCATTTAATAATGCTATATTACTAGTATTCATAATTCCAGTTGCTTCACTATCATTTAACTTTTCAATGCCAAAATAATAGTCTTTTATTTCTTGAGTTCCTTTTTTATAATCTAGCGTAGCTGTGATGGAATTATAAGTATTTTGCGTATTATTTATCACATTGGCTTCTGATAACTTGTAGGTATCTTCCTCAGCCGTTGTTATTAACAATTTTCCTGTAAAAGTTTTCCCTGCATTCTTTATTTGATCCTCATTTAAATTTATCAAGGTTACTTCTAATTCCCATTCTTGGGTTAAAGCTTCTGTGCTATTTTCAACTTTAATCTCATAATTACTAGCTATTTTATAAGTATTAGTTCTAGTTGTTATATCATAATAATTATTTTCTAACGCTCTTAATTCTTTTATATCATTAACATAATTATTGGTAGGATCTTTTACTCTTATAGTTAATTCAGGTGTATTCTCATTTACTGAATATGCAAAATCATTATTTTCAATTACTAAATAAACATTATAATGTTCGATTGCACTATTCGTCGCATTATTAGCTTTCAATGTGGCACTTACCTTAGCTTTAGATACTATATTTTCTTTTCCCTTGGCAAAGTTTTCTTGATTAGCATTTATAACTACTTTCCCATCATTAGCAAATTGAAGAGAATCCGTGGTTCCAGCTCCGACTTCAATTTGAGCACTTCCACCTGTTCCCTTTTGGGCAGTGAAGTAGGCATAGGTCGCACCAATCATAACTAATATAAGAATTATTATCGTAAAAAAAACTATTTTCTTTTTATCTTGCATATATTATCAACTCCATTATTAAATAACTAAGATACTATACGTTTTACATATAAATTAGCAAAAAAGAAATAAAATTCAGTTAATTTTCAACATTCTTTGTTAAATTTAAAAGAGATGAAAAATAATAAATTATTTTAACTTTTAAGACCAATTCAGGTTATGAACTAATAATTCATTTTCACTTACTAAATAATTATGATTATCTTTTATTCTTAAGTTATATACTTTAATATTTTTTAAACCAGTTTGGTGATTTATTTTTTTTATTTTACTTTCCTTTTGATTACTACTTACCAAAACATCACCCTCTTTTAAATTATAAGCTCTAATCCAACCTTTATCAATGACATAAAAACGATGTTTAGGAGTAGCTTTTATTACTTCACTACCCACAGTTATTTCATATAATTCATCCGTTTCATTTACTACCGCTTCTTCAACCTCTTTTAGTTCTTTTTCTCCACTTATTTCTGAAATTGTCCAAACCATATCACCAGCTTTTATATCTTCAATATTTTTACTACCTGTTTTGGTTAAAACTTTTGTCCCAGCAACAAAGCAAGAAGTTTCAACATCTTTTGTAACAAAGGCAATATTACCAGCATTATCTTTAACTTCTACTTTTATAGTATACTTTTCAAACGTTTCTAATAGGCTATGGTAGGAGGTATCCGTATTTTTATCAGATAATAATGTATAATTATCAGCTGAGTTTACTTTTTTATAATAAACTGCATAATAGCCAGTATAATTACTTCCCCCTTGGTCAGTTACACTAATATTGGATATAACTATATCAGCAGAAGCACCATAAGACTCAATATTATATGATGTAATTGTTGGAGCTATATTATCTAATTTAATATTATAAACTGAGGAAGATATAGAAGTCATGTTTTGATATTTAACTCGAAATTGATAATTAACATTTTGACTTTGCGTTATATTAAAAGTAGCATTACAATCCACCCAAGTAGAACCATTGGTCGTATATTGATAGGTTATTCCTAGATTTTCTAAATCACTACTTAAATATACTTTTATATTTTTATTAGTCCATGTTCCTGGATTATAATTACTCTCAATATTATTTTCAATAGTTTTTAAAGTAACACTTGGAGGATTAATTACTTTGGTAGAGATATTTTTTGAATATGGAGCCGAGGTAAAATGATTATCATCTTCAACATAAACTTTTATATGATATTCGGTTGAATGAGTTAAATTATTAAAGGTATAACTAGGACTAGTACTTTCTTCATAGCTTTCCCCATTATTAATACTATAATAATATTTAATTATTTCTTTACCATTTCCTAAAGTTGAATCAACATTGATTGTTATACTAGTAAAGGTACTTGTATAATCTTCTTTTATGGTAACTGTTGGTCTTGCATATTCATCAGTTTTTACTAAAGCTTCCACGGTATTACTTGCCATATATTCTTTATCAACAACATATCCATAGATTTTATAATTAGTATTTTCTTCTAAACCAGTAAAAGTATATGTAGCACTATCCGTTTTAATATAATCTTTTTCATTTAATAATGCTATATTACTAGTATTCATAATTCCAGTTGCTTCACTATCATTTAACTTTTCAATGCCAAAATAATAGTCTTTTATTTCTTGAGTTCCTTTTTTATAATCTAGCGTAGCTGTGATGGAATTATAAGTATTTTGCGTATTATTTATCACATTGGCTTCTGATAACTTGTAGGTATCTTCCTCAGCCGTTGTTATTAACAATTTTCCTGTAAAAGTTTTCCCTGCATTCTTTATTTGATCCTCATTTAAATTTATCAAGGTTACTTCTAATTCCCATTCTTGGGTTAAAGCTTCTGTGCTATTTTCAACTTTAATCTCATAATTACTAGCTATTTTATAAGTATTAGTTCTAGTTGTTATATCATAATAATTATTTTCTAACGCTCTTAATTCTTTTATATCATTAACATAATTATTGGTAGGATCTTTTACTCTTATAGTTAATTCAGGTGTATTCTCATTTACTGAATATGCAAAATCATTATTTTCAATTACTAAATAAACATTATAATGTTCGATTGCACTATTCGTCGCATTATTAGCTTTCAATGTGGCACTTACCTTAGCTTTAGATACTATATTTTCTTTTCCCTTGGCAAAGTTTTCTTGATTAGCATTTATAACTACTTTCCCATCATTAGCAAATTGAAGAGAATCCGTGGTACCAGCCCCAACTTCAATTTGAGCACTTCCACCTGTTCCCTTTTGGGCGGCAAAATAGGCATAGGTCGCACCGATTACCACTAAAAGAAGTGAAAGCAACGCTAAACCAAGCATTCTTTTATTTTTTTTAGTTTTATCCATCTTTTCATACATCCTCAATTTTTCCCATACTATCAAAAAAAAAAAAAAAGTCAAGCAAACATACGTTTGCTTTAAGAGTTTTAAATTATATCTTTTTTTTATTTAATCAAAAAAACAAGTGAGTTTTCCTATCACTTGTTTAAACTTTTCTTTATCATAATCTATTCTAGCAACTTTAACAACCCGCTTTGGGAATAAATTCAGCATAAACTTCATTATTTTCTAAATAAACTCTCACTTGGGCATCATTAGCCTTATAGCAATTATGAGATTCTTCATAATTTTTATTAACTATAATTTTATTACCATAATCATCTTTCTCTTTACTATTTATATACTTGCGATCTAATAATGTTTGAACAGAGATTATCATACAATTAGCTTGTGAGCCACAGTAATTTTGTTTTAAAACAATTAAATTATCTTGCCCAAATGCTTTAGCCCGATTAGTTATTAAACTGACCTCACTATTCCACATATCTTTTTTTATCTGAGCCTGAATCCCATTAACACTATAAGCCCCAATGGTGGTAATAACAGAAATTAAAACCAAAACTGCCAATAATTCAATTAAAGTAAAACCCTTTTTATCTAACATAAATAACCCTACTTTAGTAATAATTTTAAAGCTTCTTTAACTTGGTTTTCTAAAGTTTCACTACTATTAACTTGAGGAATAATCTTTTTAATTTCACTTGTCTTATAACCTAAAGCACTTAAAGTCTCAATTAAATCATCCGTTTCATTGTTATCCACAATACCATTCGTCTCAATATCAATTTTACCTTTTAAATCCAAGATTATTTGCCGAGCTAACTTTTCGCCAATCTTGGGAAACTTTGTTAAATATAAAATATTTTCTCTATCAATTGCATCAATAATTCCGGAAATGGAACCGGTTGCTAAAATTGGTAAAGCCATCTTGGCTCCCAAACCTTTAACACTAATTAACTTAATAAATAATGCATATTGTTCTTTTTCTTTAAAACCATATAAAGTATATTCATCCTCAGCAATTTTACTATAAACATAAACTTTATATTCATTATTTACTTCATAACTAAAAGGGTTAGGCACATATATGCGATAACCAATATTATTTACTTCAATCGTAATATTATTACTTTCAATATCCGTAACTATTCCTTTAAAATATGTATACATAAAACCTCCTATGATATATCTTTGGCTAAAACCGCTCCAGCAAAATTTTGATTAGCAACTTCATTCCCGGCTAATTCATCTACCCACATATATAATAAATAGTCTTCACTGGTATTAGAAGCAAGATTACCACTATAAATGTTATAGATGGTTGACGGACTTTCTCCTAAACTAGTTTTAATTTGCGTAAGTTCAAAATCTTGAAAATCTTCCTCGGCATTACGTCTATTTCCTAAATTATCCATGATAATAACTTCATGGGTATCTTTATTTAAAATAGCATACTTAATAAAGATAGGATTAAGAGGTGATGAAACGGGCATATTACCTAAATAAAGATTATAAGATGAGCCATCCTCACAATAACTTTCCAACCGAAATTCGTAAGGTGTTAAATTTTGCATAGCTGCATTAGCACTCATGGGTGCCGTATTATCTAAATTAATCTTCGTCCCTGTTTCTTTTAAAACAATCTTGGCACAACTATTTAAAGTTATCTCGGTCGTACTATCACCAGTTTCCGCCTGTTTTAAAAAGGCTCTTGTAACTCCCAAAGTTAAACATAAAGCGATTAATAAAGCTAAAACAACCAAAGTTACAATCCTTGTTCTCCCTTTCATTCTTTATCACACCTTTATCAATAAAATAATATCATTATTTTCCCCCTTTCGCAAGATTTAACCCTAATTTTTCTCTCCCCTTTAACATATAATTTTCTAGGTGAAAAAATGTATTTAAAAATTAATAATAAAATAATTCCTATTAAGATTGCTAATACTTTAAAAGAAAAATTAATCGGCTTAAGTATGCAAAAAAATATTAAATATGGTCTAATAATTCCTAACTGTAATCATATTCATACGTTTTTAATGACCGAAAGTATTGATGTTCTTTTCTTAAATCAAAATAATAAAGTATTATATAAATATCAAAATATGTTACCAGGACGAACCTTTAAAGTAAATGAAGATATTAAAAAAACTAAAGTTTTAGAATTACCCCAAAACTCTAGTCAATCTTTAAAAATAGGTGATATTTTAATTTTTGAAAGTGAACATATAATCTAATATTTGCACATCATCCCCGGGCTTAGCTCCTTTTTTTTCTAAAGCTTCTTCAATACCCATGCCTTTAAATTTGCGAGCAAATCTTTCTACTCCCTCCGGTTCTTCAAAACGAGTCATTAATAAAAGTTTTTCAATATTTTTCCCCTTAACAACCCAAACATCGCCATCTTTACTAATTTCAAAATCATTATCATCATTATATTTATATATTTTAAAATCACTATCGGTATATAAAACCTCATCAGGAATATCAGCAAGAATGGTAGCTAACCCTTCAATCATATGGGTTAAAGCTTCGTTATCTAACCAATTAACTGGATAAATTATTTTTTCGGGATACTTTTCTTGAAAACGTTTTAAATTAGCTTGAGCATCCGGTAAATCCATTTTATTAGCCACAATTACTTCTTTTTTATTTTGTAATTTTACCGAATACTTGGCTATTTCCTTTCTAATTATTTCGTAATCTTCTATTGGATCTCGTCCTTCACTAGCTCCCATGTCAATAACATGAGCTAAAATTTTCGTCCGAAGAGCATGCCGCAAAAATTCTAAACCTAAACCGACACCAGTACTAGCTCCTTCAATTAAACCTGGCAAATCAGCCATAACAAATCTTCGTTCATCTTTTAATTTTACTACCCCCAAATTAGGCGATAATGTCGTAAAATGGTAAGAAGCAATCTTAGGTTTTGAGGCACTAATCAAAGATAAAATGGTACTTTTACCAACACTTGGCATGCCAATTAAACCTACATCAGCTAACACTTTTAATTCTAAGCGAATATTTTTTTCTTCGCCTGGTTCACCCTTTTCACTAAATTTGGGAGCTGGAGCATCATGGGTGGCAAAAGCTTTATTACCTCTTCCTCCCCGACCACCTTTCGCTGCGATAAATTCTTCGTTATCTTGGGTTAAATCGGCTAAAACCTCGTTCGTATCGGCATCAATTATCGTTGTCCCCTCGGGAATGCGAATAATAATATCTTCTTGGTTAGCCCCATATTTATTACTACCTTTACCATTTTCCCCCTTAGTTCCCTTAATAATTTTTTTATAACTTAAATCAACTAAAGTCTTAAGATTTTTATCTACTTTAAAAATAATACTAGCCCCACGACCACCATTACCACCATCAGGGCCACCTAAAGGAACACACCATTCCCGGCGAAAAGAAGTACATCCATCGCCACCAGCCCCGGCAATTAATTTGACGGTTAAGACATCTACAAACATTGAAATCACCACGTTTAGTATACCAAAAAAGCGAAAAAAAAGAAACGCTCTGGTTTCTTATTCATTACTTTCTTGTAAAATTTCTAATGCCCGATGCATCTTCATATCGTATTTAACAACATCCATTGAGCCAAATTCAGCTATTAATTCTTCTACCGTTATACCATAACCCTCAGCCATTTCTTCGGCTCTTTTCTTAACTTCTTTTTCAGGGAAATCAACTTTTTCTTGATCAGCTATTGCTTCAATTAAATAACGATATTTTACTCTTTTTAAAGCTTCTGGTTCCATTTCTTTATGTAATTTTTCTTCACTAGTTCCAGTTACTTCATAATATTTATTTATATCTAATCCTTGCATTTTTAAATCATATGCATATTGATCAAGCATTCTGTGAACTTCGGCATCAATTATTTCTGGATTAATGTCAATTTTAACATTTTTAGCTGCCGCTTCTAAACATTCATCAAGGAATTTATCATTAACTTCATGTCCTTTTTGATGTTCAATATCTTCTTTTACTTTTTTTCTAAATTCTTCTTCCGTTTTAATATCATCATAACCTAAATCTTCAAAAAATTCTTGATCAATTTCTGGTAAAACTCTCGTTTTAATTTCATTTACTTTAACTTTAAATGTTACATCTTTATTTTTTAATTCTTCTAAATAATTTTCTGGGAATTTTAATTTAAGTTCTTTTTCTTCGCCAGTTTTAAGTCCTATTAAACCTTCTTCAAAACCAGGAATAAAAGAATGACTACCTATTTCTAAAGGATAATTTTCACCTTTACCACCATCTAAAGCCTTGCCATCAACATAACCATCAAAATCAATAACCGCAATATCCCCATCAGCTATAGCTCCATTTTCTTTTAAAACTACATCAGCTAAATGTTGACGTAAATGATTAATTTGTTCTTCAATTTCCTTATCACTAACTTTTACTTTTTCTTTTTTAACTCCTAAATTTTTATAATTACCTAATTCAATTTCTGGTTTAGTAATTATCACAAATTTTAAAGCTACTTCATCTTTATTAATATTAGTAACATCAACTTTTGGTTCAACAACTGGTACTAACTTATTATCTTCTAAGATTTTTTTATAAGCTATATTTATTGCTTCATCTATTGAATCCATATAAAGAGATTCTACTCCATAGTTTTTTAAAAATACTTCTTTAGGAGCTTTCCCTTTGCGAAACCCATCAATTGTCGTTTCTTTATTTTTCTTATTTAATGTTTTGTCTAAAATTTTTACCCATTCATCTGTTAATTTACTTTCAAATTCATGTACGTTTTTCATCATACTACCTCCAAATACCTCTTTATTATATTATAATTACTCAAAATAGGCAATAAGAAAAAAACAGTCTAAAACTGTTTAACTTATAGCTTCAATAGTAATATTATAACCCCCATTTGGACTATCAACATTAACTACATCACCAATTTTATGATTAAGTAAAGCAATCCCTAAAGGTGATTCATTTGAAATCTTATTATCAAAAGGGTCAGCTTCCATTGAACCAACAATTTTATATTCTTCTTCTTCGCCATCATCATATTTAATTTTGACATTAGAGCCTAAATTAACTTCGGACTTATTAGCATTATCAATTATTTCCGCATGTTCTAATTTAAATTCTAATTCACTAATTTTGGCTTCAATAATTGCTTGTTCATTCCGAGCTGCATCATAATCTGCATTTTCGGATAAATCACCTAAAGCCCGAGCTTCTTGTAAAGCCTTAATGACCTCAGGACGCCGAACTGTTTTAAGTTCATTTAATTCTTCTTCCGCTTGGACATAACCTTCCGCGGTCATAATAAATTTTTGTTCTTTTTTCATATATTAAAATCTCCTCATAATCATATTACAGTCATCAATGATACTATAAAAAGTCCTTTTTGTCAAACATTTTTAAACGCATCATATAATTAGGTTTTAATTTATAATCGACCTTTAATTTTACAATCATCCTTGGATGTCTAGCAACTCTTATTTCTTCATCAACATCATTATATATATTATGTATTGTTAAACTAAATGTTTCCAAATCATAACCAAAAAATTCGACAGTATCACCAACAGCAAAATAATTACGTTGTTCAATTGTTGCCATCTTGTTTTTTTCATCATACTCAAGCACTAATCCTAAAAAGTCTTGATTAGACACTTCATCTCTTCCTAAAAAATATTGTTCATTAACGCCTGGTAACTTATCATAAAATTGGGGCGTTGACTCCCGATTAGCACAGCGATTTAAAAGAGCTAAATAGTATTTTTCTTCCCCTTTTTTTAAAGTATTATTTAAGATTTTATCAATTAATAACCGATAAGTTAAAACGACTGTGGCAATATAATAAATAGAGCGCATTCTTCCCTCAATCTTAAAAGAATTAACCCCAATCTCGATTTCATCTTTAATAAAGGGAATCATATTTAAATCTTTTGGCGTAATAAAAAAATCTTGGTTACTATCCCCTAAATTAAAATTCCAGCGACAAACTTGGGCACATCCCCCCCGATTCGAATCCCGATTAGTCATGTAATTTGATAAAACACACTTCCCCGAAAATGAGGTACACATTGCTCCATGAATAAAGGTTTCTATTTCAATACCGGTTTCATCTTTTATTCTTTTTATATCTTCTCGGCTAGCTTCCCTCGCTAAAACAATCCTTTTAACGCCCAGTTTTTGCCAAAAGCGTACTGCTCGAGCATTTAACACACTAGCTTGAGTCGATAAACAAATCGGTATATCTAATTTAAGTTCCTTAATTTTTTTAACCACGACTATATCACTGGCAATTATGCCATCAACTTTAATTTCAGCTAAACTTTTTAAATAATCTTCTAAACCGTCTAAATCTTCGTCATGAAACACAATATTAACGGCAACATAAACTAATTTCTGTTTTTCATGAGCATAGCTAACCGCTTCTTTTATTTCTTCTAAACTAAAATTTTTAGCATTAGCCCTTAAACTAAACTCACTTCCCCCAATATAAACCGCATCAGCCCCATAAAGAATGGCAAACTTAAGTCTTTCTAAATCCCCAGCTGGAGCTAATAACTCAATCATTATTATTCCCCCTTACTTTAAAATACATTTTATCTTTTAAAAACATTTGATTATTATCTACTTCTACTTTATTTTCTAAAATTATTTTTAAAGCTTTATCACTAGGTATATTAACTAAGTTATACCAAAAATATAAAACATTATCTAACTTTAATAATTCCAAAGCATTATAATATTTTCCCATATAAAAAATAGTTCCATATTCATTTTCTTTAATAATAAAAGGTTTATCTAAAATCGTAGCTTCTCTTTCTTTTAATAAATCTAAATTATAATACTTCGCATAATTACTTAGTAATAATCTTCTTGAATACATTAATCTTTTTAAATCAAAAACCAGTAAACAAACTTTCTTCTTGGCATTTTTTACAATCTCGGTAATCTCTTCTTTTCTTAAATCACTTGATACCACAACACTATCAACATAATCTAAATAGTAATTTATCGAAAGATGATTTAAAAGAAGATGATCTAAAATTAAAATTTTTTCTATCTTTAAATCAGCAATGATTTCTAATATCCCTAAATCATCAAATAAAATCCCTTTTATATGACTTTCTTTTAATATTATTCTTAAAGTATCTAATTCCCCATCCGTTAAAATCCGATTTACTAAAACAAAATCATCAATCTCGGTAATTGGAAAAGTTAAATCATAACCAACACAAAATGATTGAAGAGGATAAACTAAAGTTATATCCTCTTTATTACTTAATTCTGTAATTAATTTTTGATGTGTAACTGTAACTAACTTCTTCATTATTTTTTCCATGTACTTACGGATAAACCATCGCCAACATCATAAAACTTCGTATCAAATTCGGAATTATTCTTTAAAAAATCAACATAACTTTCAATCTTTTCGACTAAACTTTTTAAATTACCTTTATCTAATTTTGAAGATTCGCCTACATAACCATGAAACTTAATATTATCAGTAATAATTGTCCCATTAGGATTTAAAAAATGCTTATACTTTTCAAAAAATTTAGTATATTGTCCCTTTGCCGCATCTATAAAAATTAAATCATATTTTAAATCATCACTTAAATTTAATTCTAAGGCATCTTGGAAAACAACCGTAATTTTCTTTTCCATTTCGCATTTTTTCACATTTTTTAAACATTCCATGTACCTAGTTTCATCTCGTTCAATTGTCGTAACGACTACATCTGGGGTACTAGATGCCATAAGAATAGCCGAATAGCCTATCGCACTCCCAATTTCTAAGACACTTTTAATATTTTTCGCTTTTATATATTTCATTATAAAAGCAATCGATTTTTTTTCAATAATTGGAACATTATAATCTATTGCATATTGTTCCATATCTAATATTGTTTGTTTCAATTTTATCACCTAACCATATATTTCTTTAAATGTTTGAAATTCATTAAAATTATCTGTAAAATGTACTTCTCCGGTTTTAATGTCGGCAAAAAAATACACATAATCTGTATCACTAGGATATAAAGCGGCATTGATACTACTCCTTGATGGGTTGCATATTGCTCCCACCGGCAACCCTAAAAAGCTTGTTAAACGGGTATTATAAGGATTACTATCGTTTAATTCCGCTTTCGTAATACTTTCCGTCATACTTTTTCGAGCCCCATAATAAGCGGTTACATCCATTCCTAAGCTCATATTCGTTGCTAATCTTTTATAAATAACTTGACTAACTTTACCTCGGTCACTTTCTTTAACCGCTTCTTTTTCAATAATTGAAGCAATTGTTAAGATATCATGAACACTATAACCACTTGCATTTATCTTATCTTGATAAGAATCTAAAATCCGTCCTGTTTCATCTAACATTTTCGTAACCATATCATTTAAACTAGCATCTTTATAAAACTCATAAGTATTTGGATATAAATAACCTTCTAAATAGTAATAAACACTTTTATTTAGTAATTCTTCATCTAAAAACCAATATTTCGTAATCAAAGGTTTTATAAACTCCGGATCATTTATTTCTTTTATTAATTCATCATAACTTTTCTTCGATGCCTCTGCTATTTGTTTAACAAAAGTTTCTAAAGTATTTCCCTCTTTAAAAGTTATCTTAAAGGTATTATCCGCAACTCCCCCATTTTCTAACAAAGCTAATATTGCCTTTAAATCCATATTTCGATTTAAATCATATTTACCAGCTTTAATCGGTATTTTATGAAGTTTAATATATATTAAAGCCACACTTTCACTTTTAATCAAATTAGCTTTTTTTAAATTAGCCACAACTTTTTTCGTACTCGTTCCACTGTCAATAACAAAAGCTACTTCTTCACTTTTCTTACTAACACTAGAAAGATTTAAGTTATAACCAATAATTAACCCTGATAATATAACAACTATTACCCCAAGAAAAATCAATATTTTCTTCATTTTATTCTCCCATTTCTACATTCATTTTACTTTCTACTTGTAATAAAACACTATCTAATAATTCTAAAGTATATAAATCATCAATTGGTTCAAGAATTTGTTTTCCTTTATTTAAAGAATACTTACCAGCATAAGCAACAATCTCCCCATCTTGATTTAATTCATCTTTAGTATAAACTATATATTTTTCTTCTTCAGTTTCCACTTTAAATAAGATTTTATATTCTTCTTTATCATCTTTTTTATCTATTACTAATTTATTTTTCATTTATGCCTCTTAAAAAATCTTCCAAAATAATATTAGCTGCCACAGCATCAATTTTATTTTGTTTATTAATTTTTTTATTACCAGTAGCAATTAAAATATTTTGGGCGGCGATGGTTGTGAGTCTTTCATCGTAAAGATGAATCTTCACCGGCAAATAAGAAATAAGTTCTTTAAATTTTTGACTTCGCATGCTAGCAAAGCCTAAAGAATTATCCATATTTTTAGGTAACCCTAAGACCACGTCGGTAATTTCTTTTTCTTTAATTATCCTTTCTAATTCTTCTAAAACTTCTTCATATTTTTCTTTAGGAAATTTTAAAACTTTATAAGGACTTACAATCGTATTAGTTTTATCACTTATGGCAATACCAAGAGAAGTAGTACCTAAATCTAAACCCAGATAACGCATATTTACTTACCAAGATAATTATTGATGATAGCCATTAAAATTTCATCACGGTTAAACATGGTAATTTTCCGTCTCGAATTATTAAATGTAGTAATATATTTATCATCACCCGTAATTAAATAACCTACTAATTGACTTGTAGGATTATAACCCTTAAATTTTAAGGCATCAACAACCTCTGATATCGTCAATAAAATTAATTCTTGGCGCATCTCTTGAACACTAAAGATTGTAGTTTTATCCATCCACATCACCTGTGTAACAAAGTTACAAGTTAATTCTAACATTTATTTTTCTTTTAGGCAACAAAATCACATATAAAAAAAGTAGCAAAGCTACCCAAAAAAAAGAAAAGAAGTAGATAAGAAAACTTAAAAGAAAATTTTGTAGGAACTATTAATTTATAGAAAGGTTTGTAAAGAGTTAATGATACAAATAAATACTTATTACTTCTTTTCTTCTTTAAGAATAGTCTTGTTTTTTGTCATTTTGATGTTTTTTATGTGTTGCTTTTGTGAAGTTTTTTAATAACCCAGTCCTTTAACTACTGATATAATAACAATTTTAAAAACCATTAAAGAAAAGCTGTTATGATTTATTTAACTAAATGAAAATAATTTGAAAATTTTTTGTAATATGTTATTTTTAGGACATTTATATAAAAATTAACTATTTACAAATGCCTAATTATGGTGTAGTATTATATCGTGGGTTGGGATTTTACATCCTACAAAGATTAATTGCAGGCATGGCGGAATTGGTAGACGCGCTAGACTTAGGATCTAGTGGATTAATCCGTGGGGGTTCAAGTCCCTTTGCCTGCACCAATTAAGCTAAATTTCCCGTATTTACGGGATTTTTTTGATTTAAAAATTTAGGTGTACTTACATCATTATAATTTTTGGCATTGTCATATTATGCATAGCCTTTAGTATATTACTTTTCATCACAAAGTCCCTCCAAACTACTTTTTATTTGTTCCGCTACAGCTTTAGCTAAATTAACGGGAACAGCATTGCCAATCATTTTATAGGCAGTAGCAATATCATTATAATAAAAGATAAAATCATCAGGGAACGTTTGGATTCGAGCACATTCTCTTACAGATAGTCTTCTATATAAGTTCTCTTTCCTAGGTTCAAAAATTCGTTTATTTTTTTCTATTTGAATCATTTTTGGGGCTTGAGGATGAATCGGGGCATGCCTTCCCCCAGCCTGGATAGTAAACGATGGTTCATCCCACTTTCTAACCCGGTTTCTAGACATATATATGGTTGAAAAAGAACCCACCATATATTCATGATTAGGAACTTTGCATTTTTCCCCGTTTGTTTTGTTTTTTTCGGTGGCAGGAATAGCCAAATCCTTCAAATCATATATAGCATCTTTTAACGTTGGTTTACATTCGAATGGTTCAGGAAAATCAAATTGAATTTTTAAATCTTTTCGAAAACCAACATAAAATACCCTTAATCTATCTTGAGGAACATTATAATCATTAGCATTTAAAAGTTTAATATGCATTTCATATCCTGCATTTTCAAATAACTTAATAAAATTATTGACCGCTTCTTGATGTCTTTTAGACAACATTCCGGAAACATTTTCAGCCACAAAAAACTTGGGTCTTTTATCTTTTAAAATTCTAATAAAATCAAAAAACAATTGTCCCCTAGAATCGTTAATACCTTTTAATGAACCAGCTTCACTCCAACTTTGACAAGGAGGGCCACCAATAATTCCATCACAATCAGGTAATTCACTTGAATCTATTTTTCTTATATCCCTATGATCTAAAGGCGTCTTGTGATTTTTTTCATATGTTTCCCAAATTGACTTATCAAATTCATTAGCATATATTATATCAAATCCAGCTTTCTCAAATCCTAAATCCAATCCGCCTGCCCCAGCAAATAAACTTAATATCTTAAATTTTTTCTTTTCCATTTATAATTTCCCCTTACTGTTATCCAAGTATATTTACTTTAAATATTATATCATAGTAATAACAATTTTTAATTAATAAAAAAATCCCTAAATTAAGGGAATTATTTATAAAATGGTGGACCTCGTAGGACTCGAACCTACGACCGCCCGGTTATGAGCCGGATGCTCTAACCAACTGAGCTAGAGGTCCTTGACAATATTAATATTACCATAAACGTTAGATGGTTTCAAGAATAAACCCCTATTTTTTTTAATTATTAATTGAAAAATTAATAATTAAAAAAGGAAGCCCCCTGAAACTTCCTCTCTTACTTATTATTTTCTAACATATTTAATAAGTCAATTTTAAACATATCTTTTGATGCATTAGCCTTTGATATCATTATCCCTTTATAAGTTGTTAATTCTGAGCGATGTCCTTCTAATAAGATATCAGATGGATTAATGGTTTCTAGAACGACAGTTTCATCCTTTTGATGAACAGTATAAACCAATTTAATTTCCCCATGAATTTGAGCAAACATTTTATCACTTGGTAATTTTAATTCATATGTTTCTGTGCCATTCTTCTTATTTGCTGACACTAATTCGCCTAAAAACTTTCCATTTCTTAAAGCTGGATAATATTCAAAATTTAATTTTTTAAAAGCAAGCATATTATATTTTTTTAATGCTCTCTCCAACTTTTTAAACTCATTTTCACAAATATAATCTAAAACATAACCCTTCATCTCAAAATCCCCCTATTTTTAAATGAACAATACCATTATAGCACTTTTTATATTATATGTCAAGTTTGTGTAAATTTTATGCTGTATAGCGGTACTCCCACCATACTTATTAGTATACTCTCTTGACTTAAATTTGTCAAATAAAGCCAAATAAAAAAACAAAAGTATCATAATCTTTTGTTTATAAAGCCTCTTTACTCATAATTACCTCTGTATTTATCGATTTTCCATAATTTGGTGATTGATCTGTAGTAAGGTTAATATAAGTTAAGGTAATAGTCCAATCTTGGATGGTTGCCGTATCAGAAGAATTAGAGCTTATCATATAAGCATTGGCAATAGGAATTAGGCCCTCATAAGTTGTCACATCAAAGCCATCCACCCCATAAGTTGTTGAATAAGATAAATTGGGAATATCTGTTACTTCTCTTCCTTCGGGATCAATAACACTTAAAATTACTTCCGGCGTATTTTCAACAGTTGAATAAATAAAACCATTATTTTTTAAATTTAAATAAATATAATAAGGATAACTAGCTTCATTAGTAGTACCATTGGCTTTTAAAGATACTTGTGGTTTAGAAGTAACACTCAAATTATTACCTAATTCCGGTAAAGTCTTAGAAGTAGCTGCAATACTTAAAGCATCTCCAGGAATAAACTTTAATTCATCAACAACATCACTAGATATACCCGCTGAATTTATAATGCCATTATTGTTTTCATCTAAAAAGGCAAAAGCCACATGAAATACTAACACAAAAGATAAAGCAGCTATTAAAACAGCTAAATAAATCAAAATTCTTTTTTTGGCTATTCTTGTCATTTACTGCTCCTCTCATTATAAGATTTAGTTTTATCTATCTTTTTCTTTTATTTCTACTAATGTTTCTCCTAAATTCCAATTATTTAATTTATATTCTTTAACATAAGGATTTTTCTTTAAAACTTTATGAACTTCCTTAGTTAAAATATTGGTACTCTTGCCATGAATAATAATTAAAGTCTTATTTTTTATTAAATAATTATCATAAATAAATTGATTTACTAAAACCCCCACCATACTTGTTGGTTCCCCATGCAAATCTAACTTTGGACTTTTACTGGTTACTAACATTTTGTTGTGGATTATTATTTACTGGGGCTTGGGGTGCTTGGGGATTAGGGTTAGTTCCACCGGCTTGGTTTGGATCTGGATTTGGTGGGGTATTTGCTTGTTGCTTTTTCGCATAATAATCTAAAACTTCGGATAAAGCTGGCATTGATAAACGAGAACCAACTTTTTCGACCGATAATCCACCAGCGATATTAGCTAAAGTCACTGTTTTTTCCATATCAAAACCATTAGCAATTCCATAAGTAAAAGCTCCATGGAAAATATCACCTGCTCCGGTAGTATCCTTAGCTTCCACCTTTAAACCAGGCATAATTCTAATTTCATTATTATAAACATATAATGCACCTTTAGCTTCTAAAGTTACGACAATATTAGCATTAGGATATTTAGCTTGTAGTTTAGAATAAACATCCACTAAAGTACCAGGACGATCAAAATCCATTTTAGCTCCCGTTACAGTTTCAGCAAATTCCTTAGAACAAACAATATAATTCATATATTTACAAAGTTCTAAAATTTCTTGAACAGGTCTTCCGGCATCAATAATCCGGATGGCATTAGGAAATTTACTAATCGCATTTTGCGTCGCTCCATAATCATGACCATCCGTAAATATTATATCGGGTGTAAAATCAAAATTAAATTTTTTAATCGGAGCTAGATCACTTTCCAAGTTAAAAATCGTTCTTGAGCCATTACTTTTATTTATCAAAATAAAAGATAATGAAGTTGTTCTTTCATAAGTAGTTTCAATATAACTAGTTTGAACATTTACTCCTTGAAATTCTTTTTTAATTTTTTCGCCATAATCATCAGACCCGACAACCGTCGAAATCACAGTATCTATTCCCCATTTACCAAGTAAATAAGCCGCATTGCCGGCAGGGCCTCCTCCCGCTTTTACAGATTCTTGTAAACGATATTTAACATTTTCAATCGGATAATTATCAATTGGGCAACTGATATCATAACTTGTATGACCAATACATAAAACTTTCATAAATTATTCATCTACTTTCTTACTTTACTTGTATATAATATCATAAATTTTAAAAATTTAATAGCCCTATCCAAGAAAATATTAATTCATAAGTTACAGTTCAGTCAAGGGCACTGAAAAATAAGTAAGGGTTACTTACTTTTTTTCATATTATAACAATTTGAT
>CANQCI010000013.1 GCA_947589675.1 uncultured Bacilli bacterium
AATAATCAAATTGTTATAATATGAAAAAAAGTAAGTAACCCTTACTTATTTTTCAGTGCCCTTGACTGAACTGTAACCTTTTTTTGTTTAAAACTAAAAAAATTGATTGCTTTTGAATAACGATTTTGTTAATATTAATACTAGAGGAGGATACAAAAAGTGGAAAAGAAAAATACGATACTTTTAACAGTAATTGCAATAGCCACTTTATTAGTAGCAATGGTGGGAGCGACATTTGCCTACTTTACTGCTCAACGAGGTGAGGGAGCTCAAGCGGAAATTAACGTAAAGACTTCCACAAGCGATTCATTAGAAATGGGGACATTTACTAAGATTAATATTGTTGCTAATCAAGATAATTTTGGCAAGGATAAAGGAACTAGAAGTGGTACTTCTGAGGGTGAAATAAGTTTAACAGCTAATGATGCAGAAACCACTAAAGAAGTTGAATACTGTTATACAGCCGATTTCTATGTGGAAAGTAATGATTTTGAATATTCCAGACCTGATGATGTTGCTAAAGCGTCAAGTGGAGAAATGGAAAATGATCCAGAGTTAGTTTTAACTATTGAAAAAACTCCTGCATCAACAATTGTTGATAATGGTGAGGGAACGCCTCATAATTATACTGAAACACTAAAAGAAAAAACTGAGGATGAGGTTTTAGAATCAGGAGTTACATTGACTTATTATGATAAATTCTTTACTTCACATGTTTGTGATAATGATAATAGCATAGTTGCTGGTCAAGATCCTGAAAGTTGCCCAGAAGAAAGCATAAGTGGTTATGATATTACTAAATTAGAAGCAGGAAAAACAATCAGCATACCTGATACTGCTAGTAGTGATAATTTAGTTCATAAAATAAAAGCACCAAAAAATACTAAAGTAACTGATAAGTGGAAAGCTAGAGTATATTTTGTCAATTATGATTATGATCAAGAAAAAAATACGGGACATACCTTTACTGGACAATTAAAATTTACAAGTGTTAATTGTGATACTGGTAAGCCTGATTTAGCTGAACCATAATGATTATGGTAGGGACTAAACAACGTTTAGTCCCTTTTAAATATTTTAAATTTTAGCTGAAAAATTTTATTGATTTAGGATAATAAATTTGTTACTATATTTAATATAGGGAAGGGATTGATAATATGAAAGATAAAAATGAAACGGAAAATAGAACCCCATTTTTACTAGCCGTCATTGCTGTATCCACTTTAGTAGTTTCGATAATTGGAGCGACATTTGCGTATTTCACAGCTCAACGAGGAGAGGGAGCTCAAGCTGAAATAACAGTAAAAACATCAACAAGTGATTCACTAGAAATGGGAACATTTACGGCAATAAATATTGTAGCTAATCAAGATAATTTTGGACAAAATAAAGGGACAAGAAGTGGTATATCAACTGGTGAAATAAGTTTAACAGCCAATGATGCTGAGGCAACAGATAAAGTTGAGTACTGTTATACAACCGATTTTTATGTTGAAAGTAATGATTTTGTTTATTCAAAACCAGATGAACAGGAAAAACTATCTGGTGAAAGTGTTACAGGAGATAATGATCCTGAGTTAGTTCTTACTTTGACGAAAATTCCTAATCAACCTGATCCAACTGATGAGGAAACTAAAGGTCAAGCTAAAAAAGAATATACGACTACTATTGGTGATGCTTCGCAAGCTGGAGAAGAAGGGGCTGTAAAAACCTTAAATTATTATTCTGATATTTATACTGCCAATGTTTGTGATGGTAATGAAGATGTCCATACTGATGAAGAAACTCCATGTCCATCTCAATCTATAAGTGGTTATGATGTCACTACCTTACAATCTGGAACGAATATCAAAATTCAAGTTCCTGGTGAAGAGGGATTTATTCATAAAATAACTGCTCCAAGAAACACGAAAATCACGGATTATTGGGAAGCTAGAGTTTATTTTATCAATTATAATTACGATCAAGAAAAAAATACAGGTCATAAATTTCACGCTCAACTAAAATTTACTACTGTTAATTGTGAAACTGGTCAACCTGATGAAAGTGCTGAACCTTAAAAATTTTATTCCATAATGATTATGGAAAGGACTAAAATCATTTTAGTCCTTTTTCTATTTTGTCAAAAAAAGTCTAATTAAAGGAATTGTGGTTTATGGAACTTGATTTTAATTCGATAATTTGATAATCTTTTAATGTAAGGAGAATCGTTAAAATGGATAAGAAAAATACGATATTATTAACAGTTATAGCTGTTGCAACTCTGTTAGTAGCAATGGTAGGAGCGACTTTTGCCTACTTTACAGCTCAGCGAGGTAAAGGTGCTCAAGCGGATATTACGGTAAAGACATCAACAAGTGATTCACTGGAAATGGATAGTTTTACACCGATAAGTATTGTGGCAACACAAGATAATTTTGGTGAAAAGAAAGGAACTCGGAGTGGCGAAGCAAAAGGAATTATTAAGTTAACAGCCAATGATGCTACTACAACTAGTGAGGTATCATATTGTTATACAGCTGATTTAGTAGTTAGTAAAAATGAATTTACTTATTCAAGACTAGAAGGGACTGAAAAAGGTAGCCAACTAGAAAATCATGATAATAAAGATCCAGAATTGGTTTTAGCTTTATATAAAGAAGTAGGATTAACTAGTGCTGATGCAGAAAGTACTGATGAAAAAGAATATAAAATACAAATTGGAAAAGATGGAAATACCTTAGATTACTTAACAAATATTATAACAACTAATGTATGTTCAGATAATGACACCACGGTTGAAAATACAGAAAGTCCTCAAGAAGATTCGAATTGTCCTCAAAAAACTATAAGTGGTTATGATATAACAACTCTAGCTTCAACTGCTGATGATTTAGAAAGTCCATCTCCTCAAAATAATACAATTAGCATCCCATTATTAGATACTGCGAATATTGAAGAAGATACTTTAAAATATGTTCATAAAATAACGGCTAATCGGGGAGAAACTTCTATTGATAGATGGAGAGCGGTTGTTTACTTTATAAATTATGGATATGACCAACAAAAGAATACAGGTAAAGAATTTAACGGAATTTTAAAATTTACCACAGTCAATTGTGATGGCTCCGCAATAGCAAGTCCTGGTGAACCTTAAGTATCAATTAACATTAATTGATAAGCATTAAATTAAAATTTAATGCAAATATTATAGTTAAAATATGGAGAGTGAGTTTAAAAAAATGGAAAATGAAAATAGTACTGATAAAAAGAATGTAATATTACTTACAATTATTGCGATAGCTACTTTATTGGTAGCAATGGTCGGAGCAACATTTGCATATTTTACCGCCCAACGTGGTAAAGGTGCCCAAGCCGATATAACCGTTAAGACATCAACAAGTGATACTTTGGAAATGGGAACTTTTAGCCCTTTAACAATTGTGGCAACCCAACAAAACTTTGGTGAAAATAAAGGGACTAGAAGTGGTGAGGCAAAAGGCGAAATTAAATTAACTGCAAATGATGCTGAGGCTACTACGGAAGTATCATATTGTTATACGGCTGATTTAGTTGTAAAACAAAATGAATTTATGTATTCGATGCCCGAAGGAGCCGAAAGTAAGAGTACTGTATACGAGCAAAATAGTAACCATGACCCAGAATTAGTATTTGCTTTATTTAAAACCCCGAATGCGACTAGTGACGGGAATGGAACTGAACAAGAATATAATATAACTATTGGTGATGGGGCAGATACATTAACTTATTTGAGTAATATAATCGAAACCAATGTTTGTACAGGTGATGATGATGTCGTTACCTCAGAAGATTTAGATAGTGATGAAAAGTGCCCAAAGAAGCAAATAAGTGGTTATGATATAACAACAGTTGCTCCAACTAAAAATGAACCAGAAGCCGATGCAGGTGAAGCTACTTACACAGATAAAATAATTAAAATACCAGTCTTAAATGGAGAAGATAAGGCTATTGAAGAAAATGCTTTTGTTCATCAAATTAAAGCAAGTAAGGGAGCAACAACAATAGATAAATGGCGAGCTGTGGTATATTTCGTAAACTATGATTATGATCAAGAAAAAAATACTGGTAAAGTATTTAATGCTCAATTAAAATTTACAACAGTTGATTGTACAACTGGTGCTGTGCCAGAACCTTAAAAGTGAGTACTTCCTATTATAGGAAGTAGGACTAAACAAATTTAGTCCTTTTTTTTATTAATAAAACAGTGTACAATAAGAAACGAAAGAAGGGGTTTAGATGCCTTTAATATTAACACTCATATGTGGAATGTTTTTTTTAGTCGGTATAATTGGCTATAAATTTAGTAAACATCAAACGGAATTAACTATTATGGCTATTGCTTGTGCCGCAGTAGTTATGCTAGGGTTGATGTGCTTTGACTTAATTCCGGAATTATTAGCTTTAAAAAAATGGTATTTAATTATATTTACCTTTATAGGTTTGGGTATGATATTTGTCCTTGATTCCCTAATTCCTCATCATACCCATCATCACCATGAACATGACGAACATACTAAAGCTCATATTGAGCATATAAATCATATTAGTATTGTTACTATGTTAGCTTTATTATGCCATAATGGAGTTGAAGGCTTGGCTCTATATAATGTTGCCATTAATGATTTAAAAAGTGGAATTTTAATGGCTTTAGGTATTAGTTTACACAATCTTCCTTTTGGTTTTCAAATTGCTTCTTTTGATCAAAAAAGAAATAAAGGTTTGTTGGGATTATTAATTTTATCTTCCTTTATCGGGGGATTAATTGGTTATTTCGTGGGAGATATAAATATATATGTAGAAGGTATTATAATTGCCATAACTTTAGGAATGATATTTCATATCTTCTTTGGAGAAATGATTAAAGAAGTTATTAATAATATAAAGAAAAAGGAAACATTCTATGGTATAATTATAGGCGTACTATTATTAATTATAATTAATGTAATATAAATAAGAAGGGCTGATATAATGAAGAAAGTTTTAGTTACTGGTGCTGGAGGAGCAATAGGTGTTCATGTTATAAAATATTTATTAAGTGAGGGAAATTATGAAATAACAGCTTTAGATTTAAAAAATAAGCGAGTTATGAATAATTTAAAAAGATATCGAAAAAGAATAAATATAGTTTATGGGGATGTGTGTGACCGCATCTTAATGGAGGCTTTAGTTAAAGGTCATGACACGATAATTCATTTAGCCTCAAGTATGCCGCCGCTTGCTGATATGAAAAAAGGTTTAGCTAATATCATTGATTATAATGGGACGGAAAATATAAGTAGAGCAATTAGTTATTATAACCCGAAGTGTCATTTGTTTTATGCTTCAACCACAAGTCTTTATAAAACTAAAGAAAATTGTGATGTCAAAAGTAAAATTGTTTTAGAAGAGTATGATTACTTTAATTTAGCTAAATATAATGCGGAACAAATAATTAAGGAAAAAGTTAAGAATTATACTATTTATCGACTTCCTTTAGTTTTAACCAATCTTAAAAAAGAAAATTTTATGTATCATGTTAAAAAAAATACGCTGGTTGATGTTATAACGAAAGAAGATGCGGCTTATGCCTTTGTCAGAGGAATAAAATATCAAAAAGAACTTAATCATCAAACTTTTAATGTTGTGGGTAGTGAACCTATTTTATATAAAGATTTATTAAGTAAGATATTAAGTAATTATGGTTTAAGTTTTAAATATGTATTTTGTCGGTTATTTTTAGAAAAAAATTATTATAGTAGTGTTGTAAAAGATCGAGATGTTTTAGAAAATATTATTCATTATCGAAATGATTCTTTAAAAGAATATTTTAATCGTTTGCGAAGTTGGGCTAGAAAAAGAAATATTCCCCGTTTTTTAGCTAGACCCTTAATAGGTGATTAAATGATTGGCTTATCACTGGCTGGGGGAGGAGTTCGAGGAGCTTATCAAGTGGGAGCTTATTTAGCCTTAAAAAAATGCCATATCAAGTTTGATGGTTATGTGGGGACAAGCATTGGCTCCTTTAATGCGGCAATGTTAGCCGCGGGTAAATATAAAGAGTTACTTAATTTTTGGCAAAATATTGATGTTCCTAAAATCGTTGGTTTTAATAAAGAATATGTCAAAAGATTAAGAGAATCTAAAAGAGATGATAATGTTTTAATTCATTTATTTAATAATATGAAAAAAATTGTCAAAGATAAAGGTTTTAAAGTTGATGGTTTATTTGATGTTTTAAGTGAAGAAAATTTAGAAGATACTGTAAGGGAAGCCGGGAAAGATTATGGTTTAGTAACAGTTAGAGCCCGTGATTTAAAACCACTTTATAAATTTATTCAAGATATTCCCAAAGGTAAATTAAATGAATATATTATTGCTAGTTGTTATTTACCCCTTTTTAAAAGAGAGAAATTAATTGATGATTCATATTATTTAGATGGGGGATTTTATGATAATAGTCCAGCCAATATGTTACTTGATAAAGGCTATGAAAAAGTTTATGTTGTTGAATTATCATCAGTAGGAATAAAAAGAAAGATTAAAGATAAAAATCGAGTAGTAGTTATTAAACCTAGTCATAATTTAAAAAGTATTTTAAATACTAATTTAGAAGAAATAAATTATAATATTAAATTAGGTTATTATGATACTTTAAAAGTCGTAAAAAAATTAGATGGATATAAATATATTTTTAAAATTTATAAAGAAGGAGTATATAATTATTTATGGGAAAAAGTAGGAACTAAAACTCGCAAGGAAATGGAAATATTTTTTAAGACTACTAATCCTAAAAAAATAATTATTAAAGCTTTAGAATTTGTAATGATTAATAAAAAGTATGAATATACGAAAGTTTATAATCCTTTACTTGTTATTAGAGAAATTAAAAAAATGAAGCGTAAAATAGGGGTATATCGTTTTATAAATATGTTATAGGAGGTTATTATTTATGGGAAGAGCATATGAAGTAAGAAAAGCTAGTATACAAAAGACAGGAGCAGCACGAGGGAAGATTTATACAACTTTTGCTAAAGAAATTTATTTGGTAGCTAAAAAGGGGACACCAGATCCGGAGAGTAATGTTGCTTTAAAAAGATTAATTGAGAAAGCCAAAAAGCAACAAGTTCCAGCAGATATAATTAATCGAGCTATTGATAAAGCTAAAGGTGTTGGTGGCGAAGAATACAATGAAGTAATCTATGAAGGCTTTGGCCCTGGAGCGTCTACTTTAATTATTAAATGTTTAACAGATAATGTAAATCGGACAGTGGGTATGGTTAGAGCCACGTTTAATAAAGTAAATAAAAGTTTAGGAGTAACCAATTCAGTAAGCTATAATTATGATCATTTAGGAATTATGGAATTTAGTTATGATGATGAAGAAAAAATATTTAATAGTTTATTAGAAGCGGGAATAGAACCTGTTGATTTTGAAAGTAATGAGGGGATAATAACTATTACGGTTAATCCTAAGGATTTAAATCCGGCAAAAGATGTCATTGAACAAATTATTCCTAATGTTGATTATTTAATTGATGAAGTTGGTTTATACCCTAAAGAAAAAGTTAAATTATCTGGGGAAGATTTAGAAGTTTATCAAAAACTTTATAATTTATTAGATGAAATTGATGATGTTTCCGAAATATATACAAATGTGGAATAAAAAGATTTAGAAAGATAATACTATTAAGGGTGTTAATATGTATTATTTTTTAAATCTTTTTTTTGTTTGTTGTATTGGTGGTTATTTAATGGAGCAGGGGGTTATGTGGCTTTTTAAACAACCATATAACAGTGGAATTTTTCATGGTCCTTGGACGATTATTTATGGCATTGCTTCTTTAATTATTTTAAAGATTGGCAGTATAATTGCTAATTTAAAGTTAACTAAATTTTTAAAATATCTAATCTTTTTTATAAGTAATTTTTTAGTTTTGTTAATCGTGGAGTTAGTGGCGGGAATTTTAATTGAACAAATTTTTGGCATAGTTTACTGGGATTATTCGGATTTGCCTCTTCATATCGGAAAATATATTTGTCCTTTAGTAACTTTAGTTTGGTGTGTTTATGCCAGTATTTTAAATTATTTTATTTATCCCTGGTTAAAAAAGATTAGTAATAAAATTCCTAAATTTATCACAATAACTGTTACAATCTTGTTTTGTGCTGATGTTATTTATACAATCTGGGAGTATTTAACTTTTATCTAAACTAATACCTAGGCATTATTTTAAAAGATACATAAGATAAATTAGAAAGGAAAGAAAAATATGAATTACGAAAGTTTTAAACAAGAAATGGCTAGTGAACAAAAAATGAACATGAATTATGATATGCCAGCCGCTGGAGTTGAGGGAGGAATGCCTATGGGAGGTATGAGTCAAGAAGGTTGTTGCATGGGAGGAATGCCAATGAGTGGAATGCCAATGGGCGGTGCCATGAGTATGGGAGGATGTTGCCAACCAATTTATGAATGTCCTCGTGAAAATGTCTGTCATCGTTATATCTGTTATGAAGTTCCCCAAGATTGCTAATTTATGTCAGACTAAGATTATAATTAAGTAAGAATTAAGCAAGATTTAAGCAAGATGTATTGTTTAATTCTTGTTTTTAGTTTATAATAAATATAAGTATGGGAGGGGTTAGTTATGGTTTATAAACCACCATTTACATTAACAAATAAAATGCTAGAATATGTTTCAAGTATTATGGAAAAGATTGGCAAATTAGATTATTCTAATTTAAATAAAATGCCAGTTCTAAGAAGAAATAACAAAATAAAGTCAATTCATTCATCCCTAGCAATTGAGGCTAATTCTTTATCCCTAAATCAAGTTAAAGATGTTATTGCTAATAAATTAGTTATTGGTCCTAAGAAAGAAATACAAGAAGTTAAAAATGCTTATAAAGCTTATGAAATGATAAAAGAATTTGATCCCTATTCATTAGAAGATTTAAAAAAAGCTCATGGAATAATGACTTTCTTAACTGTTGATGACAGTGGAAGCTTTCGTAAAGGAAACGAGGGAGTTTTTGATGGCAATGGTAATTGTATTCATATTTGTCCTCCCCCAAGTCAAGTAGATAAGCTTATGAATGATTTGTTTAGCTGGCTTCAAGAGAATAAAGAGCAAATTCATCCCTTAATATTATCTTCTGTTTTTCATTATGAATTTGTTTTTATTCATCCTTTTTCGGATGGCAATGGGCGAACTTCAAGGTTATGGCAAAATGTTATATTATCGCATTGGAAAGAGATATTTGAATATATTCCGGTTGAATCTCAATTACTTAAATACCAAGATGATTATTATGAGGCAATTGCTGTATGTAATCAAAAGGGTGATTCGACGATATTTGTGGAATTTATGTTAAACATGTTTGATGAAATTTTAGATGATTTTATTAATAATACTTCGTTAGCTCTAACTGAGGAAGCTATTAATATTAATAAACTTTTAAATGTTTTAGAGGAAAACGTTCCCGTTTCCGCTTTGACTATTATGGAAAGATTGGGAATAAAATCTAAAGAAACTTTAAGAAAAACATATTTAGATCCAGCCCTTAAAGAAGGGCTAGTAAAATCAACAATTCCTGATAAACCAACGAGTAAAAAGCAAATGTATTATAAAGATTAAAGAATAATCAAATAATTTAGTCATAAGTTTAAATCAGGGGAAGAAAATGTCGGATATAAATTATAATTTTGGAGAAGAAGATATTAATGATATTTTTATTAAGGTATTAATTAAGGAATTAAGACAATATTTAGCTATGGAGGAAAGCCTTGAGTGAGATATATAGGGTTGGACTTTATTTAAGATTATCCCGTGAAGATGATGATAAAAATACTTTAAGTGAAAGTATCACTAATCAAAAAAGACTGTTACTTCAATATGTAAAAGAAAATAATTTAAGTGTTTATGATATTTATATTGATGATGGTTTCAGTGGCACTAATTTTAATCGTCCGAGCTTTGTTAGGTTACTTAGGGATATTGAACTTGGGAAAGTAAATATGGTTATTACTAAAGATATGTCAAGACTAGGAAGAGATTATATTGGAACAGGTAATTTAATTGAAAAATATTTTCCGGAGCATAATGTAAGATATATTGCTTTAACAGATAACATCGATACTTTTTTAGATAGTGTTAATAATGATATAGCTCCTTTTAAAGCCATTATGAATGATATGTATGCTAAAGATATATCTAAAAAAATTAAATCGAGTTTAAAAGCTAAAATGAAAGAGGGAAAATGGGTAGGTGGAAGAGCTCCTTTTGGTTATACAAAAGATCCAAATGATAAAAATCATTTAGTTATAGATTCTGAAAAAGCTTTGGTAGTAAGAAAGATATTTGCTTTGTGTTTAGCGGGTAAATCATTTTATAAAATAGCTAAACAATTAACGGATGAAAATATTAAGCCACCCGCTTGGTATTATGACTTTGCTTGGAAGAATAATCATTTAAAATATAGGAAGTGGCAAGCTAAAACTATCAAGGATATTTTAACTAACCAAATTTACATTGGGGATATGGTTCAACATCGGCGAAGTAAGGTAAATTATAAAGTAAAAAAAGTAATTAAAAACAAAGAAAGTGATTATATTATTGTTAAAAATACCCATGAAGCTATTATTTCTAAAGAAATATTCTGGGAAGCCCAAAAGAAAATTCCCCAAAATAAGGGGCGAAGTGATCAAAAAGAAAGGCATTTATTAGATGGACTTTTATACTGTGGGGATTGTAAACATCATTTATCAATAACCCCACGAAGGAAAAAAGATAATCAGTGTTATACCATCTGTAATTACTACCGGACTTACCTTGAACAAAAACTTTGTACTACCCATTCTAATAATTATGATAAATTAGAAAAAGAGTTAATTACTTCCTTAACGAAATTATGTTTACCATATCTAAATAAAGATAAAATAAAAAATAGAGTATTAACTAATATTTATCGTGATAATAAAATTAATTATAAAAAAGAATTAGCAAAAATTAAATTAGATATAAAACAAATAAATAATAATTTAGATAGTATTTATTTAGATAAATTAAAGAACAATATAACTAATGATCAATATAGGCGTTTAAAGGAAAAATTAGAACTTGAGTTAGAAAGAAAACAAAAAAGATATCAAACGTTAAATGATATTAATAATGATAGTAAAGAAAAAGTTATTTATGAATATATTGATTTATTTTGCCAAATGCATAATCCTAGTAGAGAACTTATTATTTCGTTAATTGACCGAATTGAGATTACGGCAAGTAAAAAAGTTAATATAAATGTAACATTTAAAGTCTAACAAAAAGGGGCAAGCACATATTATGCCATGTAATACCCGGATAATTAATCATCATGTTTACCGTCATACTTATCGTCCAGAATATACTAGTTGTGAAGAAAATGTCGTATCAAATATTTATGATCGGCAATGTTGCTAAGACCTTTATGGTCTTTTTTTTCGGGAAAATAAATTTTACATAAATTTCATGGAAAAATACTAGACTTTAGTATATAATAGTATTGTTTATTGAGGTGGTATTATGATTAAGGGCGAAAATAATTATAAAGAATATTTAGGAAATTATAATAAAACAAGATTAGGGGAGTTAGTAACTGATTATCATGAATTATGTGCTATTTATGGAAGTGAAATAACGAAGAATATTGAAAAGAAAAAGAAGAATGATATTATTGAATATTTAAATAGTAATTTAAATAATTTTTTAATGTTTTGGATTAAAACTATTGATAATAGCGATTATCAAAAATTAAAAGAATTATTAACTAGTAAGAAGAAAAGTAAGAAAAATTTAGTTAATGATAATGAAGAGTTTATAAATATGTTAATTGGGAAAGGAATTTTGTTTGTTAAAGAAGATATTGAAATACCTAAAGATGTTTATAATGTATTAAAAGAGTTAATAACTAATAAAGAAATAATTAGTTATCGGAAGAAGAATAGTTCCTTATTTGATATTAGTAATGGTTTAATGGTCGCCTATGGGGTAATGGATGCCAAAAGTTATCGGAAGATAATTTCTTCTTTCACCGATAATGCTTTATTAAAAATAAATTATTATTATAAAAAAGATTATATAGTTGATACCAAGAAAGTAGTAAGTAATAAATTACAAAATAAAAAAAGAATTACGAAGTATTTAAAAGCAACTGATTATAAAGAATTTAGTAATAAAGATTTACAAGAACTAGGGGTTTGTACATATCATCATAATATGAAAAGTTATAAAAAATTAATAAAGATGTTAAAAAATAACTATGTCTTTAAAAATAGTGATATAATGTATTTGGATAGAACAGTAGTGATACCATATTTATATAATTCTTTAAACGAAGAAGAAATAGCAAATAAAAATTTAGAAGAAACAGTATTAAATTTATTTGAGTTTAAAGGAGATAAATTAAAAAATAAAATATTTAAACATTTAAAGGAAATTAGAAAAGAATTTCCAATTTGGGAGTATCGCGGCTATTCAATTAATGAGGTGAAATAAAATTGAAGAAAAGTGGTTATACAATTCCAGAGTTAGTAGTTTTAATGGTGATAGTTGGGGTGGTTTATTTTGCGGTTGCTAATAAGGCATCTTATGCTTTTTCGGTAAATTACGAGGATGATTTGTATAATCAGACTATTGCTTCGATTGAAGAAAGTGCGAAAATATATGGGGAAAATAACCCAAGTATTTTTGATGGGGTTGAAGGAAATAGTGTATATATGACGGTTGATGATTTAGCCGTGCTTAATGTTATATTTACAAATAGTGAAGGAGTGGTAGTAGATCCTCGGCATGAAGATAAGACTTTAAATGCTTTGAATGTAAAAATTACTAAACAAGATGATAAAGTTACGGCTGAGGTTTTACAAGGTTAATTATGGCAATAACAAAAACAGATTTTATCAATTATACACGGTGTCGTCGGTATGCCGCCTTAGATGAAGTACATAAAGAAAAATTAGATGCTGATATCAGTTATCAAGATTATAAAAAACAAGAAGAACAAGATATTGTTAAAGAATTAATTTCGGGAATGTTTTCCGAAGATGAGGAAGTAGATTTAACTAAAAAAGAAAACAAACAGTTAAATGCCATGCTTCCTTTTTATAAAATTGTGGAATTAGAAGCGGGACGAATTGCTGGCAAGTATTTTCCAGGGACTTTGGTTTATGCGGAAAGTACCCATAACCAAGAAAGTTTTGAATTTAGCCAAAATGGCGTTAAGTATATTTGTTATGTGGATATTTACAATGAAAATAATGATGAAGTAAATATTATTGAAGTAAAAGCCACGACAAGTAGTAAATTTTGGGGATTACAAAGTAATCATAAAAAACAAGATAAATATCCTATTTTTTATTTTGATAAGGCAAGAAATACCTATATTTTAAAAGAAGAAATTGGGGGATATCCTTTAGAAGAGGAAATGCCAATTGAAAATTATCAAAAACAACGTGAAAAATTATTTGATCGATATAGTAATGTCGGGGGCTATGTTTATGACTTAGCCATTCAAAGATTTATTTTAGAAGGGGAATATCGGGAAGCAAATAATGCGGATAAACTAAAGAATGTTCATTATTACCTAGCTATTTTAAATCATAATTATGTTTTTGATGGTAAATATGAAAACAAAAAAGCCATTTATGATCCTGATGAAAATGATAATGAATTAATAGTTTTTATTGATTTAACCAAAATAACAGAAGAATATCAAATTCGTCTTAAAGAGATTGCTCAAAAATTGGAACATGATTTATTTACTTTGGATGCCTCCGTTTGTAAAATGGGGAAATGGTGTGATCGCAAAGGTTATAAAGAATGCCCTTATTTTTCGACAATATGTGGTAAGAAAATTCCTCTTTATAATTCGAGTTTAAATTATCTTCATAATGGCTTTGGGTTTACAACGCCAACTGGGGAAAAGATTAAAGGCTTAGATTTAATTAACGAAGGCTATATCGATATGCTTGATATTCCGGAGGATTGGATTAAACATCGGGTTCATGAAATCCAAAGAGAGTGTTATGCTTTTGATAAAGAATATATTGATACCGAAAAAATTGCCGCGGGACTAAAATGTTTAGAATATCCTATTTATCATTTAGACTTTGAAACTATGCCTTGTCCTGTTCCTCGGTTTCGGGGAGAAAAGCCTTATATTCAATCGCCGTTTGAATTTAGTTTGCATATTGAAAGAGAACCAGGGGTATGTGATAAAGAAAAAGATAATTATATCTTCTTAGCTAAAACTTTTGATAATGATGAACGAGAAGAATTAGTTAAAATGTTAGTTAAATATATTGATGGAGATAAAGGAACTTTATTTGCTCAGAATGTTGCTTTTGAAAAGGGAAGAATTAAAGAACTTGCCGGAATATTTCCGGAATATAAAGAACCCCTTATGAAAATGTATAATCGAGGTTTTGATTTAATGTGGTTAGTTAATACCAAAAAAGATATGTATGAAGAATTAGGTTTTGATAAAGAAAGGGCTTCTTTACCTAACTTTTATAATCATCATTTAAGTGGTTCATTTTCTATTAAAAAAACTTTACCAGTATTTAGTGATTTATCCTATAAAGATTTGACTGTAAAAAATGGTACCGAAGCAATTGTTGCTTATGCTACTTATAATCAAATGACTAAAGAAGAATTTAATTTGTATTATGAAGCTTTACGAATTTATTGTCAGCAAGATACTTGGGCAATGGTAGTTATTCTGGAGGCTTTACGAAAACTATGTAAAGAAAATGTCAAAAAAACTGTATTAAGTTGAATTAATTAGACAATATTAGTATTATAGTATTGTAAAGGACGGTGTAATATATGTTATATCCATCAATCGATAAACTATTAAATATTGTTGATTCTAAATATAAGCTAGTTCATGTGGCATCAATTAGGAGTAAACAAATGTTGGAAAATAATCACTTTCAAATGCGGGAATGTGATTATAAAAATAAAAAAGAATTAGGGCGAGCTTTAGAAGAAGTTGAAAATGGGTTAATTAAAATAAAGTGTGATGAAGAAATAAGTGCTAATTAAAAGAAAGTTTAGATTAGGTTCCAAACTTTCTTTTTAAATAAATAATGCTATTTCCCAAAATCAAAAAAAATTCAATTTTGGGAAATAGCTAATGGTTTATATTAGATAAAAGATTTTAAAATACTTAAATATTTTTTATCAATACTTTCAGTAATTAACTCATCTTCGTAAACTTCTTTAATAAATTTTTTATCCTTAGTATTTACGATAGCATTGATTATTTTTTCTGGATTTATTTGTTCTATACCTGAAATATATTCACCCAAATAATAAACATTTTTAGAATTAACAAAAAAATCATCTAATAAATCATAATTGTATCCTTTATTATCATAATTCATTCCTAATCGCCAAATACTTTCTAAGTTATTGGCATAGTTTTTTGCCACATTTACCAAATTATTAAAAACATCTTGATTTATTTGGGGAGCCAGTGGGGCATAAATATATGATGTGATTAATAACATTAATTCTAAATCACTCATATTATTAATAAGTTGTTCAAAAGTTTGGTTATTAAGTAATATATTAACTATTCGTTCAAATTCAGGAGTATTATTTAAAATTAATGTATCTATATCGATATTTTGATTTTCAATATTAGCAAGTAAATTAGTAAGATCTTTGTGATATTTTTTAGAAACAGGCATTTTTAAGAAAAGTTTTATTTCTTCAATAAGAGTATCTTTATTACTAAATTTATTTATATATTTATAAATACTTTTAACAATAAAATTCTTTTTTAAAATGACTTCCATCCATAGTTCATTTGAATTTAGTAGAATAGTTATTGTATCCTCGGTTTCATGGTTAATTTTAATGTTTTCATCTAATTTAATTTCATATATATTTTCATCATAAAATATTTTTAAACATGAACCAATAGGTAATTCATTGGTTTTAATAATTATTTTATTTTTAGAAATTACATATTGGTAATTAACTTCATTATTATCAATAGATAAATTTATATCATTAAACATTTTTAGCCCGCCTTTTAAATTGTAATTAATTTTAGTATAACATTTATTATTAGAAAATAGGAGAGGGGCTAAGGAAAAGAAAATCAAATACTAATAAAATAGTACCAACTACATAAGTCGGTACTAAACCAAAATCTAGGAAATAGTACCTAACACTGAAGAAAATTAGGTATTCCCTTTTTATTTTATGCAAGTTTCCTTGCCAAATACATAATAATATAAAAACACACTTTTATCAAGTGTGCTTTCTATTTTTGCCTGAGGAATCACGTACTTAACATACGATTAGAACATTCGCATATAACATGCTTGGTTCGATACACCTCAAAGGTCTTCTGATAATATTATATTACATTTTTACAAATTTACAACTAATTTTTCAGGATAAAATACGAATTCTTAATTCTAATAGTAAATACAATTTTTATAACTTGAGTTGTATTTACTTTCAGAAATAGGATTGTATTTACTATTAGAATTATGATAATTATAAAATAAAGAATGATAATATTTTACTATTTGCATTTACTTTGAGAATATATAAAATTAATAATTAAAATTCTTTGATTCTTTCTTATAAGAAAGAATGCCTAACCGGCGAGGTTATTCCTTAACCTTTCTCGGCTTCTTTGCTTACTTTCTTTTACGGAAAAGAAAGTAAGGCCTATTCGGCGAGGATTATAATTTTCTCCCTTAAAAATAACTAATTTAAAATTGTATTTACTCTTAGAATTTATTAAAATAATTAAAAAAATCGGCTTATAAATCTTGACAATTTTTAATTGTATTTACTTTTAGACTTTATTTTCTTAATTTGTCAGTTGCATTTGCTTTTAGAATTCACCATAAAATACGAATAAAGGTTACAGTTTAGTCAAGAGATAAATGAGTAAATCTATCTTTTTTAATTATATAACTTTTTTAAGAAAAATTTTAGTCTTATAATTTGACATGCTTGTTAATTGAGAAAACACACATATCGGCAATACAATATGTGTGTAAAATTTAATGTTTAATTTGCAATTTCAATCTATAAAATAAACTCAACCATTTTAAAACTCGGGCTGTAATAGTCCGAGTTTGATATCTATTTGGTGGAGGACGTGGGATTCGAACCCGCGACCCCCTGCGTGCAGGGCAGGTGCTCTAGCCAGCTGAGCTAGTCCCCCAAAAGACATACTTATTCTAACATAAGAAGATTGATTAATCAAGCGTTTTTTTGGAAAATTATACATGCTATAATAAATAAGAAGTTTGCGAGGTGATTAACTTGAATAGTTATACGCTTTTACCAGCCGATTCTTATATTGTTTGTAATAAAACAATTTTAGGTGATTTTGATAAAAAAATACTTATTTCTTTTTATGAAGCTATCGTGGGACATTTAGCAATAAGTTTATATTTGACTTTATGGAATGATTTAGATAACGAAAATATATCTAGGGAATTAACACACCATCATTTAATGAGTATTTTAAAGTGTCCACTACGGAATTTAAAAGAAGCACGGGAAGGTTTAGAAGCTGTAGGATTACTTAGGACTTATGTAAAAGAAGGCGATATAAATAATTATATATATGAAATGTATTCCCCTTTGAGTCCTAGTGAATTTTTTAATCATCCCATTCTAAATATTGTTTTATATAATAATATTGGAGCATCAGAATATGATCGATTAAGAAAGGCTTATCAAAAACCAAAATTTGATTTAAAAAGTTATAGTGATATTACAAAGAGTATTGATGAAGTGTATACATCAGTAAGCGAGGTTCCTCATGTAGAAGATGCAATAGACAGAAGTGTGTGTGATATAACATGTAAAGATCAGGTAGATTTTGATTTAATAATATCTTCTATACCCAAGGGGATTATTAATGAAAAAGCATTTAATAAAAAAACAAAAGAATTAATAAATGAATTAGCTTTTATATATAAATTAGATTCGTTAAAAATGGTGGATTTAATTCGGAGTGTTTTAAATGAATATGGCATGATTGATAAAAATTCTTTAAGACTAGCGGCTCGCAAAAGTTATCAATATAATAACAATGCCTTACCAACTATGATTTACCGTAGTCAGCCCGAATATTTAAAAACTCCGAATGGTGATACATCAATGCGGGGAAAAATTATTGAAATGTTTGAAAATATTAATCCGGTTGACTTTTTACGAATTAAAAATGGGGGAACGAAACCAACTAATCGAGAAATTAAAATTATTGAAATGCTAATTGTTGATATGGAGTTACCTCCAGCGGTTGTAAATGTTTTACTTGATTATATATTAAGAAAAGAAAATAATAAATTAGTTCCTGCCTATATTGAAGCTATCGCTGGGCAATGGAAACGAGCTAATTTAAAAACAGCTGCAGATGCTATGGAATTTGCTAAGAAAGAACATAAAAAATTAACTAAGAAAGAGCCGACCAAAGTTAGTAAAGAACCAGCTTGGTTTAATAAGGACTTAGATAGTCAGAAAATGAGTGAAGAGGATCAAAATGAATTAAATAATCTACTTAAGGAGTTTTTATAATGGAAAGTATTAAAACAAAATATAATGGAAAAAATGATTATGGTTTAGTGAAGAATTATCAGGAAGCTTTACAAAATAAAGATTTTAAAGAATTAGTTCAAAATTTAAATGTCCCGGAAGAAATTGGCAAAAAGTATACTTCTAAGTTAAATGATACAGTTTTAGAATTAGAACATTGTAAGAAATGTCCAGGTTTAATTAATTGTCAAAATAAAATGCGTGGTTATGTTAATTATCCAGTTTTAAGTGATGATAAAATAAATTTTATATATACTCCTTGTCGATATCAAAGAGAACTTATTAAAAAAGAAAAAAAGAAAGAAGCTAGTTTAAATGATATAGCTAATGCTCGGATAAAATATATTGATGGTAGTGATGGAAATCGAGCTCAAGTAATTAAATGGATAATTGATTTTTATGATAAATATGAAGAAGTTAATACTTTAAAAGGATTATATTTACATGGTTCGTTTGGAAGTGGTAAAACATATTTAATAGCTGCCTTATTAAATGAATTGTCTTTAAAAAAGGGAGCAAATATCGAAATTATTTATTTTCCCGAATTACTTCGAAGTTTAAAAGATGATTTTGATTTACTTGAAGATAAGATGAATTATTTAATGAATGTTGATATTTTGCTTCTTGATGACATTGGGGCGGAAAATGTTACCGCTTGGGGGCGAGATGAAATTTTGGGAACCCTTTTACAAAGTCGAATGAATAATAAATTAACAACTTTCTTTACATCTAATTTTACGATTGAAGAATTAGAAAAACATTTAAGTTTAGCTAAAGGAACAGAAGATTATGTCAAAGCTAGACGGATAATTGAAAGAATAAAACAATTAACAGTTGATATGAGTTTAGTTAGTAAAAATAGGAGGTCATAAATGAATATTTATTTTAGTGGGTCAATGACTAGTGGTCAAGATAAATTACAAGATTATCAAGAAATGATAAAGACTTTAGAAAAGTATGGAGTTTTATTAAATAAGTATGTTGGTGAAATTATTAAAGATATAAAACCAAGTGATAGTTATAAAAGGGATACAACAAATTTAAAAAAGGCTGATGCCCTAATTGCGGATATTACTATTGCTTCGACTGGTGTAGGTTTTGAATTGGGTTATGCGGATAATTTGCAAATACCAACTCTTATTTTATATGATGAAGCCCAAAAGTTACCTAGTGCCTCAGTACGGGGAAATCCTCATTTTTCCGTCCATGGTTATAAAACCATTACTGAAGCCCAAGAAATAATAAAAGATTTTTTAGAAAAAATAGCCAAATAAAAATGCATAAATGAGTTTGACATTTAGATGGGGGTAAGTTAAAATTAGATTGTATCAAGGTTAATTCATTTGGAGGATAATAAATGAAAACAACAAAAGACAATAGTAATAAAGATAAAGCATTAGAACAAGTTTTAGCTGATATCCAAAAACAATTTGGAGCCGGAGCAATTATGAAATTAGGTGATACAGAACATAATCATGTTGATGTTATCTCAAGTGGCTCTCTTGCGATTGATATTGCCTTAGGAGTTGGGGGTTTTCCCAAGGGAAGAATTATAGAAATCTATGGTCCAGAATCAAGTGGAAAAACAACAGTAGCCCTACAAGCTATAGCCGAAGTCCAAAAAAATGGGGGACGAGCTGCTTTTATAGATGCTGAACATGCTTTAGATCCCGTGTATGCGAAAAATTTAGGGGTCAATATTAATGAGCTTTTATTAAGCCAACCTGATACAGGTGAACAAGCTTTAGAAATTTGTGATGCTTTAGTAAGAAGCGAAGCTGTTAGTATCGTTGTTATCGATTCTGTTGCCGCTTTAGTTCCTCAGGCGGAAATTGATGGGGAAATGGGTGATTCACATATTGGCTTGCAAGCAAGACTTATGTCGCAAGCATTAAGAAAATTATCAGGATCAATGAATAAAACTAAAACAACAGCCATTTTTATTAATCAATTAAGAGAAAAAGTAGGAATTATGTTTGGTAATCCTGAAACAACCCCAGGCGGGCGAGCTTTAAAATTTTATGCCTCAGTTCGCCTAGATATTAGAAGGGGTGAACAGATTAAAAATGGCGACCAAATTGTTGGTAATAAAACCAATGTTAAAGTTGTTAAAAATAAAGTTGCTCCGCCTTTTAAAACGGCAACAATTGATATAATGTATGGAGAAGGAATTTCTAAAGAAGGCGAAATTATTGATATAGCTAGTGACTTAGCTATTATAGATAAAAGTGGAGCATGGTATTCTTATAATGGCGAAAAAATTGGCCAAGGTAAAGAAAATGTTAAACTTTATTTAAAACAAAATCCTGAATTAAAAGAAGAACTTGAATATAAAATTAGAACTCATTATGATTTTCAAGATAGTAAAAAAACGAAAAAAAGTGAATAAATTTAAGAACTTATAGGGTATTGACTTTATAAGTTTTTTTAATTAACGCAAACATGCGTTCTCTTGATTTTTCCCGCTTTTTTTGATAGTATTGAGAAAATGAGGGTGCGACTTTTTATGAGAAAAATAATGGAAAATAAAAAAAATAAATTAATGTCTTTGGCGTTAATGTTGCTTTTACTTTTGCTAATCGGGGCTACTTATGCCTACTTCACTGCCCAACGAGGAAGTGGAGGAAGTGCCCAAATTGAAGTCGGATCAGGAACAACTGATTCGTTGCAATTTACGAATGGAAACAAGATAAATATTGTCGCTAATCAAGATAACTTTAAAAAAGATGGCGAAAACCAAAGTGATAGTTCGATTGTAACAGCCACCCTTACACCAAATAATACCACCAAAGAAGCTAGCGATATGTACAATGTTTATTTAGTTATTGAAGATAATGAGCTTGTTTATACAACTGAAAATAGTGAACCAGAACTAGTGTTAAAAGTGATTAATCCGGCAAGTATAGAAATAACATCTATGGATGCTGTAAAATATATTGATAACGTTGGTTTTGATATCACGGAATTAAAGCCAGGAATATACCCAATAGTTAAAGGCTATGATATAAGTGCTAATGAAGAACCAAAAGTGGATAATTGGGAAATTACGGTAACCTTAATTAACTTAAATCAAGACCAAAATAAGAATGCTGGTAAATCCTTTACGGGAAAAGTTTATATAACCAAAGATGATTTAGGGGAAAATGATTTAATTAAAGTAAATAGTATTACTTCCACGACAACAACAAATACCATCAATGTTGATTTAAAAATAGGTCAGGAAATAGGCAAAGTTGATAAATACTATTTTGCGATAGAAGAAACTAAAGAATCACCCGAAGATATTCAAACGGAAAGTGTTGCTAGTGCGTTAGCGAAAGAATATGAAGAAAGTCCCACAGCGACTTATGCATTTACAACCATAAAAGAGGAACCATTAAAAGCATCCCAAAATTATAAAATCTATGGCTATGGAATAGATACTAAGGGATTTCGGAGTAATATTTATGAAACGATTGTGACAACTGATGAATATCAAATTCCCACGATTGAAAGTGTCAGTCATGTCGAAAATGAAAATAGTACAACTCTTACAGTAACTGGTCAAGGTGGCACTAATGATATAAGTAAATATCAATATAGTATTGATAACAATAATTGGATAGATACTAGTGATGCAACAGGAACTATAACAATTTCAGACCTTGATTATAACAAGAGTTATGAAATAAGAATAAGAGCTGTGGATGCAGAAGGAAGATATTCTAATATTTGGGTAGAAAATATTAAAATAATAAAATTAGGAACGGAGGAATATCCTTATGCAATTAAAAATGTTGAAGATTTAGTACAATTGAGTACTGAGGTAAATGGTGGAAATCCTCATACTGGTGAATATTATAAATTAGAAAATGATATTGATTTTACTGGAAATGATAATTTTATTCCTATAGGTAATAGACTTGCTCCGTTTAAGGGCGTTTTTGATGGATACAATAAAAATATAAGTAATTTAAATATTAATGTTGATGACTTAGTTGATAATTTAGATGCTTCTAGTTTAAATTATGGTTTATTTGGCAATATAACTGATGGATTAGTTAAAAATATAAGTATTTCAGGCAATATAGAATCTACCAAAGCTATTAATGCTGGCGGTATTGCGGGGGCAGCTACCGATACTAAATTTATTAATTGTCATAATTCTGTTAATTTAACAAGTGGTGCGTATCCTTATAGTGTTGGAGGAATTGTTGGTGAAACCTACAACAATGTTGAAGTAATAAATTGTAGCAATGATGCTAAAATTATTGGTGGTGGAGATGCCGGAGGATTAGTCGGCTGGAGTGCTGAAAATACAAATGTTTTAATTTCTCAATCATTTAACACGGGTGAGGTTATAGACCAGAATAACCAATTTGCTGGAGGTTTATTTGGCTATAGTTGTGACACTAATAATAAGGTAGAAATTGTTGATTCATATAATACTGGTAAAGTTAGTGCTATTAGTGAGGAAGCAAATTATGTTGGGGGATTAATTGGCTCCTCCCTTGGAACCACTGTAATTACTAATAGTTATAATAATGCCAGTTTAGAAACTGACAATGATTTAGGCAATGTTGGGGGATTAATTGGTAATGCCGGCATAAATACGGTTTTAACTAATAGTAGAAATTTGAATACTATTACTAATGGTAGTCATGTAGGTGGTTTGATTGGTTACATTCCGACTAATGAAAATGCTGAGGCAATAATCAGTAAAAGTTGGAACGAGGGAGCAATAACTAAAAATAAGGGAAGCGTAACTGGTTCAGATGGAGGAATTGGCGGTTTAATCGGTGAAGTTGGAGCAATAAAATCAGCTATTATAAATAATAGTTATAATAAAGGTGATATTACTGATGATTTAGAAGAAACAAATAATTCAATAGCTGGCGGGTTAATTGGAAGAATACGTAGTTTTTATACTATAAATAATTCTTATAATAAAGGTAAGATAGAAAGAATAGGGACAATTGATAATATACATGATCAAAATATTGGCGGTTTAGTTTCTTGCTCTGAAGGACCAAAAGCAATAATATATAATTCTTTTAATGAAGGTAAAATTATAGGTGGTAACAGAGTCGGAGGGTTAATAGCTAATTCAGTGTCTTCTTTAATATTTTTAAACTCATATAATACTGGTGATGTATCATCAATTTTAAATGGAGCGTCTAATGTTTATGCTGGTGGATTACTAGGATATGCATGGCCTAATAGCCCCATAAATACTTATTTAAATTCCTATAATATTGGTAATATAACGAGTGCTATGCATTCTGGTGGTATAAGTGGTTATAATAGTCAAGGCGAAGTTACTCTTAACAATGTTTATAATATAGGAAATATCTCGGGTGTTAGTGGTAATTATGCCTTTGGTAATTTAAATTTAACTCCTAATTTCAATAATTTTTATTATAAGGATGGTAGTGTTAGTTCATTAGATATAAGTGGTAATATTATCCAATCTAATGAAGAATTATTGAATAATTTAAATGATAACGTAATTGATGAAGATACTTTAAAAACTGCTAGTGGAAATAGTATTTTAAGTGAGATTGATTCAGATTTAACTGGATATAAATTAAATAAATGGCAAATGGATGAGGCTGGAAATCCAACCTTTATTTATTCAAATGATTAAAAAGTGAGGAATCACTTTTTTTAGTTTATGGAGTTGAAGTTTTTGTTCAACCTTGATTTATTTGGGCATAACAATTATAATTAAATTATGGAATAGTTATTTTATTCTATAAATGGGAGGATATAAAATGGATAAAATTTTAATTTCCATTTTAACTCTGATAATTGGAATTTTTGTTGGTGGAGGAATTATTTGGTTATTACAAACCTTTAAGACTTCTAAAAAAATAGCTAAAGCTAATAAGTTTATCGAAGATGCTAAAAAGGAAGCGGAAAAAAATAAGCGAGATGCCTTATTAGAATTAAAAGAAGAAAGTTATAAATTAAAACAACAAACTGATGCGGAAATAAAAGAGCGTAAGGCTGAACTATTGCAATCCGAAGAAAGGATTCAAAACCGTGAAAATAGTCTTGATAAAAGAGAAGAAATGCTTCAAAAAAGAGATGACTCTCTACAAGATAAAGAAAATGATTTATTAGCTAAACAAAAAGTTTTACAAGAAAAAGAGGAAAAAATGGATAAACTTCTTAAAGAAGAAGTGGAAAAATTAGAAAAAATCGCGGGATTTAGTAAAGAAAAAGCCCATGATTTAATTATGCAACGGGTCGAAAATGATATGGAGTTAGAAATAACAAGCTATATCAAAGAACAAGAATCAAAAGCTAAATTGGAAGCTCATGAGATAGCTAAACAATTGATAGTCAATAGCATGGAAAGATATGCTGATGATGTCGTGGGGCTTCAAACAGTTAGTACTATCGATTTACCTAATGATGATATGAAGGGAAGATTAATTGGCAGAGAAGGAAGAAATATTAGAACAATTGAATCAGTAACGGGAGTAGACTTAATTATTGATGATACGCCTGAGGCAATTGTGATATCTTCATTTGACCCCTTACGAAGAGAAATTGCCAAGATTACAATTGAAACCCTAATTAAAGATGGACGGATTCATCCGGCTCGAATTGAAGAAGTTTATGATAAAACTTTAAAAGACATGAATACCAAAATCATGGAAATGGGGAATAAAACTGTTAGTGATTTAGGTTTAACTAAGATGGATCCTGAACTAATAAATTTAGTAGGAAAGTTAAACTTTCGAACTAGTTATGGACAAAATGCTTTAAAACATTCCATTGAAGTTGCTAATTTGTGTGGCTTGATGGCCTCCGAATTAGGTGAAAATGTGGCTTTAGCTAAAAGAGCGGGGCTTTTACATGATATAGGCAAAGCAATTGATTTTGAAGTTGAAGGAAGTCATGTAGACATTGGCGTCGAATTTGCTAAAAAACATCATGAAAATGAAGTTGTTATTAATTCGATTGCCTCTCATCATGGAGATACGGATGCTAAATCAGTTATTGCTGTTTTAGTGGCAACGGCTGACACTTTATCTGCGGCAAGACCAGGAGCAAGAAATGATAGCTTAGAAAATTATATTAAACGTTTAGAACAACTAGAAGAAATTGGTAATTCATATGCGGGTGTAGAAAAAACATTTGCCATGCAAGCTGGTCGGGAACTACGGGTTATGGTTAAACCTAATGAAGTTGATGATGCCAAGACTTATAAATTAGCTCGGGATATTAAAGAAAAGATTGAAAATGAAATGCAATATCCAGGAACTATTAAAGTTACTGTAATAAGAGAAACTAGGGTTTCCGAAGAAGCTAAATAGGAAGAGTTATAAATTTTATAGCTCTTTTTTAATATATAAAAAAAGTAAATCAATTAAGTTTGATTTACTTCCATAATAACTGGTAATATGATGGGACGACGTCCAGTTAAAGAATTAATAAATGGTAATAATTCTAAGATAATTTGATTTTTTAAATCAGTATAACTATAAGGGGTTTTATTTAAGAAATTATTAACAATGTCCGCAATTTTGCGTTCAATTTTTTGCATTAATTCTTGATTTTCATTGACTAAAACAAAACCTCTCGCAGTAACATTAGGCTTTAACAATAATTTTCTGGTTAAAGTATTAATGTTTAAAATAGTAATTAAAATTCCATCTTGACTCATAAGTTTTCGATCCTTTATGACCACACTACCAATATCGCCAACTCGGGAACCATCAACATAAACATCCCCGGCGGTTATATGACCATTTCGTCTGACCTCGCCATTTAAAAGTTCTACGACATCTCCGTTAGAACAAATAAAAGTATTTTCTGGTTTAATTCCACAGTCTATCCCAATTTCAGTATGTCTTTTTAACATCCGATATTCACCATGCATAGGCATAAAATATTTAGGGTTAATTATTCTTAACATCCATTTTAGTTCTTCTTCTTTAGCATGCCCAGATGTATGAATATCACTAAAATCAGAATTAGTAAAAACCCGAACTCCTCGTAAATAAAGTTTATTAATAATTCGGTTAATACTTTCCGCATTGCCAGGAATAGGGCTGGAAGAAAAAATTACTAAATCATCATTTAAAAGGGAAATTTGTTTGTGTTGACCATTGGCAATTCGTGATAATGCGGCTAAAGGTTCACCTTGCGAACCTGTACATAAAATACAGACTTCATTTCGTTTTAAACTTTTAGCTTGACTAGCTTCAATAAATAAACTTTTATCAGTAATTAAACCATTATTTAAAGCTAAATCAACACTATTTTCCATACTCCGACCAAAAACAATAATTTTCCGGTTATATTTTTTACAGGTTTCCGCAATATGTTTTACTCGGTAGATATTGGAGGCAAATGTTGCAATAATAACCCGTCCATGATGTTTACTAATAATATCATTTAACGTATCATCTACCGCACTTTCACTCTTCGAATAACCTGGGGTTAAAGCATTCGTGGAATCACTAAGTAAAAGGGTTACCCCTTGAGCCCCAGCTTGAGCCATTTTTTGAATGTTAGCCACTGGCCCAATTGGGGTTAAATCAAATTTAAAGTCCCCAGTTTCAAAAATGGTACCATTAGGTGTTTTAATTAAAAGAGCAAAACTATCAGGAATAGAGTGGGTTGTATTAATAAATTCAAGATGAAAATGTTTAAAATCAACAACTAATTCGGAATTAATAATTTGAAAATTATTATATTTCATGTTTCGTTCAATTAATTTTTTATTAATTAAATCAAAAGCAATTTTGGGGGTATAAATAACTGGAATATTAACCGCTTGCAATAAAAAAGGAATCCCCCCGATGTGGTCTTCATGACCATGGGTGATAAATAATGCCTTAATCTTCTTTTCATTTTTCTTTAAGTAACTTACATCCTGGATAACATAATCGACTCCTAAAAGGTTTTCTTCGGGAAACATTACCCCCGCATCAATTATAATAATTTCGTTAGCATGTTCCACAATATACATGTTTTTGCCAACTTCCCCAAGCCCGCCTAAAGCGACAACTTGCGTAGCAATTGTATTTTCTTTCATTATAAAAATTTCCTTCTTTCTTAATCTCTAAAGTTTTTAACTACCACTAATTATATCGAAAAAATTGTTACTTGTCTATAAAATTTTATGAAGAGGGTTGGCAACTTCTGGATTTTTATTTATAATACAGAAGGTGATTTTGATGAATTATGGCCAAGAAATATTAAAAATTAATAAAAAAATAATTAATGAAGAATGGAATTTTACGGATAATGAACTATATTTAATTAAAAGAGATTATGAATTAAAAAATACTTGCCTAACTATGTTTGAAGTAAATAAAAACATAATTGATTATATTTTACCAGTAGCTTTAAGCTGGCTTCAAACTAATAATAATCATTTTCCCGAACAATTTTGCTATCAGTGTGTCAAGAGAATTTTAGCTAGTCCAGAAAATGATACTCCAGAACTTAATCTTGAATATTTAAAAAATATTGTTTCTAAAATAGAATACTTGAATATTTTAGAGGTTATAAAAAATTATTTTCAAACAGTTAATATTAATGATTACAAAGAAAAGATAGATTTAAATAAAGAAATTATTTTAATGTTAATAGAATTAAAACGCTTTGATATTTTAAATAAGACAAAAATTCCTCATTATTTAAGATTATCATTTACGAAAAATGAAGCTTTAATTGTTTTAAAAGAATTTCCTTTTACTGAGTATGATTTACCAATATTTGCAAGTAGTAATTTAAAAGACTTATTTAATATTATTGAAGATTATAGTACTATGAATTTAATGCCTTTATCATACTTATTTACTTATTATGGTAATGAAACAATATTACATGAAGAAAAAGCCAAAATTGCTAAGTTAATTGATTATAAGTTAGCTAATGAGAAGTGGACTTTTAAAGATACTGATATTGGTTATTTAGAATATTTATCGGATAAAAATCCTCAAGAAAAAATCGAACTAGGGCTTAAAGCTTTAGACCATGGTTATGTTAATTTATTTTTAAATCTTTTAAGTTATCCAATTTTTGGGGAGGAAGAATATATTTTATTTAATGAAGAAAATCTAAATAAATTTCTAAAAATACTTGCTAGTTATCCTGATGAAGTAATAGTTACTAATCTTTCTTCAATTGTTTCTTTAAAATATTTATTTACAAAAGAGGAAATAAGAAAAGCTTTTATTAAAAATACTAATATTATTAATTTCTTAAATAAAATAGATAATGCCGTTATTAAAAGTGAAACTAAAGAAGAAGTTATAAATCAAGTTATTGAGGAAATAGAAAATAATAATCCTCATTATAAAGATACTAGATTAAATGGTATATTTTTTAATGAAGGGATAATTGATGCTTTATTAGCTCAACATAATTATTCTTTTTTAAATTATAATTTTACCATGACTTGTCCTAAAAGGTTGGTCAAAAAAATATGTTTTAAAATCTATAATTCTTTAACTAAAGAAGATTTTACTTTAACTCGAGATACTAAGAGTTTTTATTGGTTATTATATGATTATAATCCTAATTTTTTTAATGATTTAATTTTTAATCAAAAGTTTGCTGATTTTTTAAATATGGCTATGCCCACAGTACTACATGAAAATATTATTTTAAATGAGGAAGCTCAAACTATTTTAGGTGATTATTTAGCTAATAATTATGCTTATGCTGATAAATTACTACGTAATAAAGAATTTATTTTTAATGCTCCCATAATTTTAAATACTTATTTTACGAAATTACCATTTTTAATTCCTAATATTATAAATTATATATATGATGAAGATGATGATGTTATGTATACTTTAGAAAATTATAATATTATCAAAAAATATTTTATTAAAGAATATAATTTAAATGGTAAGCACTTAGATTATTTAGCTCAAAAATTTGGTTATCGAATAATTAAATACTTAGGTTTTTCTAATCTAAATTTAATTGTTAATTTTGATGATGAAGAGTTTTTTAGATTAATGGATATATTAACAATTCATGATTTTACGATAACTGATGCTGAGAATATTTATGATGCTTTAAAACAACATGAATTTGCTAAAGATAATTATGAAAAAATTAATATCTTTCCAAGGCTAATGTATGCTTTAGAAAATAAAAGAGGTTATAGTCATGATTACATAGAACTGTTAAGTAATTTAAATAAAGATTTTATCCAAAAGTTTCAACATACTTATCCTGAGTATCATAATATAAGTAACTGTAAAGAAATCATTGATAGTATTTTAATAAATATAATTGAGGGACAAGATAAAGAAAAGAATATTGAAATGCTTCATTTTATTTGTCAATATTATATTGCTAAAAAGCGAGAAGAGTATCGTCAAAAGTCGAATATGTATGAAGAATTAGAAATAAAATATGAATATGATGCTAAAGATTATGAAAGCAAATTTACCAAATACTTATTATTATATATAAATGACCCGATGCTTGAAAAGTTACGATACGTTCTATGTAAAAGTTTAAAACACAAAGGACTTAGCGAAAGTTTAATTAATGATTGCCTTAATTATTTTTCTCCCAAGGATAATATAGTTTTTCAAAATAGTGAACAAGAAATTAAACAAAATATTAAAACGGTTATTTTAACTTTAAAAAATATTTATCCTAATTTGATTGATCGAGATTTATTAAGAGAATTAAAATATGAATTTCAATATTTTAAAAAAGTAAAAAAACATTATTATTTTGATAAAGAAGATATAGATATCTATAATTTTTTAATTAATTTAAATATTCCTAATTTAGAAAAAAATGTTTTAAGTGATCCGGAAGTATGTAATTCTTTGCTAAAGACTTTAAATAAATATAAATTATTTAATTTACCAAATAATTTTCAAAAACTCTTAGCTAAATTAAATATTGATTTTAAGTTTATCTATCTTAGTTCTTTTGTTTCCTTTTATGATAAAATATATAAGAAGCAAAAGGATAATATGGGCTTATTAACAGTTTTAAAAAGTGCGGAGATTTATTCATCTGTTTCTAGTGTTTATGCTCAAATATTAGGTCAAGAAGATATGAATCTAATTAAGTTAAATCCTAAACCTTATTCTTCGCCTCAAAATAGAGAGTTACGGTTGAAAAATTCGGTAGAATTGACTAAAAATAATTTTTTAAGAACTAATGTCGCTATTCCCACTTTTAACGAAACTTTTGAATTAAAGGATGGCAAAAAATTGCAAGTTATTGTGGGAAATTTCACTCATCCTAGTAATTTAACCCATGGGGAAAGAACTGGCTCTTGTATGCGTCTTGGTGGGATTGGGGATAGTTTATATAAATTTACTTTAACCAATCCTTTTGGTTTTCATATTCGCTTTATGGATCCCGATACTCATGAGTATGTTTCCCGGGCTAGTGGTTTTCGAAATGGTAATACCGTATTTTTAAATCAATTGAGATATAGTTGTCTTAAAAAATATGATAATAATGATTTAGTGGAAGCTTGTTCTAAAGCCAGTAAAAGGCTCCTAGAGTTAAGTAAAGAGAGTACCTGTCCGATTGAAAATGTGGTAGTAAGTTGTGCATTTGCTACTTCTTATTGTAAGTTACCAAGGACTTATTTGGACATTCAAAATATTAAAGATGGCTTACCGGTATTTTATAGTGATATTTCGGGCAATGAAGTAGTCTATGTTTTAGCTAGTAATAGGAAAGAGGGCTTAGTACCAATTAATTTAGATAATAGCCAAGTTCCTTATTATTTACCAGCTCGTGAAAAAACGGTAATGGGATACAGTACAGCTGAGTTATATCCGCTTGTTAATCGGATATATGCTATAGATAAAATTTTAAAAAAAGAAAATTATGAATATCTTGATTCTTATTATTTAGAACAAGAAATAGTCTATGGTTTGGCCAATCAAGATTGGTTTGTCTTTGTTGATGAAGCGGGAGTAATTCATAAAATGATTATTGGTTATGATAAGCGAGCTCAAGAAGAATATCAAGAAGCTCAAAAAATAGTTAGTAAATATATAGAAAATATCGAGATTAAACGAAGTGAGGTTCAAAATTATGGCTTGTAAAGTAGGAAAAATAAAAGAATATAGTGATGGTTATGGAGAAATTATGACAAGTGATGCGGAATACTTTTTTATTAGTGAAGATAATGTTTTATTTAAAAAGGGAGATTTAGTATCATTTCGTCCGGAGGTAACCGAGATAGGTAATAAAGCCTTTTTTGTAAAAAAGATTACTCCCGAGGAAATAAAGCAAATAGTTAATAGTGAAAAATAATCAAACAAAAAATGTTTATTTATAAGTTTATTTATTTTATAATAATAAATAAAAGAAAGAAGATGATGGCATGGGTTTTTTTGATAAATTAAAAAATATTGTGAAGAAAAAGGAACAGAAAGAAACTGATAAGCAAGAAATAAAGAAATATGATAAAGGGTTAGAAAAAACTAGAGATGAATTTGTTTCCAAATTAAATGTTTTAGGAATTAAATATACGAAAGTAAATGAAGAATATTTTGAAGAGTTAGAAAATCTACTGATAATGGCGGATATTGGGGTTAAGACAGTCATGGATTTTATGGATAGACTTCGTAAGAGAGTTAAAAGTGAAAATATTAGTGATACCGAATATTTAAAAGAAGTTATTGTCGATGAATTATTTATTATTTATGTTAATAATGAAAGTATAACGAGTAAAATAAATATGGCTGATACTAAGCCAACAGTGATTTTAGTGGTAGGTGTAAATGGTGTAGGGAAAACCACGAGTATTGCCAAGCTGGCTTATAAATATCAAAGGGAAGGCAAAAAAGTTATGCTTATTGCCGGCGATACCTTTCGGGCGGGAGCAGTTGAACAATTAAAAATTTGGGCTGACCGAACAAATAGTTTGTTCTATGGCAAAGAAAATATTGACCCCGCAGGAGTTATTTATGATGGCTTAGTAGAAGCTAAAAAAAATGCCGTGGATATTGTATTAATTGATACCGCCGGACGACTTCATAATAAAGTTAATTTAATGAAAGAATTAGAAAAAATAAATAAAGTTATTGGTACCCATATTCCTGGAGCCCCTCATGAAACCTTGCTAGTAATTGATGCTACCACAGGACAAAATGGAATTATGCAAGCCCAAGCATTTAAAGAAATTACGAATATCACTGGGATTGTTTTAACTAAATTAGATGGGACAGCCAAAGGGGGAATTGTTCTAGCGATTAAAGAAGCGGTCAACATTCCTGTGAAATTTGTTGGCTTAGGAGAAAAGATGACTGACTTAACCACATTTGATATTGAAAACTATATTTATGGTTTATTTAAGGATATGATATAATGGAAAAATTTGTTTATTATGCGGCTTTATATGATTATTATCAAAATTTATTGACCGCTAAAAATGCGGCAATTTTCTCTTATTACTATGAGGATAACTTTTCCTTGCAAGAAATAGCGGATTTACTTGGTGTATCTAAAAGTTATATTGGAGCATCGCTTAAAAATACCGAAAAGAAGTTACAAGATTTAGAAGCCAAGCTTCATCTTTATCACATAGAAGAAGAATTAAATAAATGTTTAGAAAGTGATGATATTGAAGATATCAAAAAAAGAATTAATACTTTACTTAAAGAAGATTAATTCTTTTTTTAATATAATTTAGTAAATTAATTAAAGTTATGAGGGAAATTAAAGAACTTATCGAGATAATTAAAGGGCTTTCATAATTACTTTCAATTATATATTCGCCAGGAGCTAAACTAATTTCGACCAGCCCATGTGGGGAAACAGTAGGCTCTACTTTTTCATCATTAGCTTTAATTTTATAACCCGGATAGTAGATATAGGGAAGTTCAATGCGGCTTTCCTTTTCTATTTGCATCGTAAATTCGAGGTGGGAGCCTTGAGAAGAAAAATTACTATATTCGCCCGAGCCCTTGATAATTTCAATTTTTTTTCGATTTAAAAAATATTCATACTCAAAAATAGCTTTTCGTGGTAAATACTCACTACTAGCTGTCCCGCGACTTTTTACCCAATCACCTTTTAAAAAGATGCCATTATCATCCGTATAATCGTTACTAAGAGTTTTGCGATTACCAGTTAAATTAAGGGAAATACCAGCTCCTACGATTAATAAAGGAATAATCAAAATTAAAAATATTTTTTTTGATAAAGGATTAAATTTTAAATAAATTAAGCTAATCGTAAAAGCTAGAAAAAAATTAGTTATAAAAAAGAACCGAAAAGGATATTGAACTAAAGCAAAAATATTGGGAAGGATTTGCCAAGGAATAATATTTAAAGTAAGAATTGTAGCCAGAATGGTTAAAAGATAACTTGGGAGTAAAAAGGGCGAATTTTTTTCTTTTTTATAAAGAAAAAAGGGAAGAATAATTATTAATAAAACCAGACTTAAAATAGCAATTATTCCCGGTTTATTAGTTATCTTAAAAAGATTAAGACTGTGAGATGCCATAAATTTAGGATTAGTGTTCATAAAATTATGGTCAAAAACAAGATAATCCGCCTTACTATATTTGCAAATCAAAAGTGAGGTAATGGTTGGGAGGGCAATTACTAAAGCTAGTCCTAAACTTCCAAGAAGAATTAAAATCTTTTTTTTAGTTAAGCACTTTTTTAAAAAGAAAAGGAGAAATAAAAGGGCAAACAACGCACATAAGAAAGTAGAAATAGTATGGGTAAGGATTAAGAATGAAGTCCCTAAAGTAAGGAGATACCATCTTTTTTGGTTTTCCCATATTATATCGTAAATTCCCGCGAAAACCAAGGGCATAAAGACAAACGAGGTTACCTCAGCAATACTCATCCTAGTATATATATCATAAAGGTGATAAGGAAAAATTATATAGACAAAAGCTCCCACCAAAGCGGGAATTTTCTTTTTTAAAACTTGGTATAAAAAATAATACATGGTAAGACCTGAGGCAAAAATGGTTAAAAAGGTAAAAAGATTAGCCGCGAAGCCTAAGTTATGCGTAAATAAACTTAGCAAGGCAATGCCATAGCTAGATAAAGCACCGTAAAAAAGATTAGCTCCATAGCCAAGTCCGCCAAGCATTTGGGGATTTACCAAAGCAATGAACTGTTCATCTAAAATGCCTTCCTTGATAGCTAAAGCTTTAAATAAATGAAAAGGAGCATCGTGTCCATCGAGCATTTGAAGATTAAATAAAGGAAATCCTACCGCAATGGCGGTTAAGAAAAGTAAGAAAATCATTAAAAAATGATTATGGAATATTTTTCGCATTATTTTCACCTACCAATAGAATAGCAAATATTTCGTTAAAATAGAAGTTAAACGTATAATTTAGTATTTTTCAACATAAAAATTATACTGAGGTAAAGAAATGAAAAAAGTTGTAATATTTTTACTTGCTACTGTGCTTTTTATCAGTCCTACTTATGCTTCGGAAGATTATGCTCCCACAGCGAAAAGTGCTATTTTAATTGATGCCGCAACGGGGGAAGTTTTATACGAAAAAAATGCGGATGTAAAACTTCCACCCGCCTCAATGACTAAATTGGCTACTTTACTTTTAATCATGGAAAATATTGATGCTGGCAAATTACAGTATACTGATATGGTTACCATTAGCGAAGAAGCCGCAAACATGGGTGGTTCCCAAGTCTTTTTAGAAGCTGGGGAATCTTATAGTGTAGCTGATTTAATTAAAGGAATTGCTATTGCCAGTGGTAATGATGCCGTGGTTGCCATGGCGGAAAAACTAGGTGGTTCGCAAAGTGAATTTGTCGATATGGTTAATAAACGATTAAAAAAACTTGGGGCTAAAAATACTAATTTTGTGAATGTCCATGGTTTAGATGATGCCAATCATTATTCGACCGCTCGGGATATGGCATTAATTGCTAAAGAATTATTAAAACATGAAAAAATATTAGAATTTACTAGTATTTATGAAGAATATTTAACAAAAAATGATGGAACTAAAACTTGGTTAGTTAACACTAATAAGTTAGTGCGATTTTACGAAGGAGTTGATGGTTTAAAAACAGGGTTTACGAATGCCGCAGGGTACTGTTTGACAGCCACAGCCAAAAAGAATAACTTTCGGCTTATAAGTGTTGTCATGGGCGAAGATACTAGTGAAAATCGGAGTGCTGACACTGTTAAATTATTAAATTACGGTTTTAATACTTTTAAAATAAATGTTATTAAAAATAAAGAAGAAATTTTAGGAACGGTGCATATCGAAGGTGGTAAGAAAGATAAAGCAGATGTTGTGTTAGTAAATGATGCGACTGAACTTTTAAAAACTACGGAACAAGCTAATAATTATTTTTTTAAAATAAATGTAACGAAAATTAAAGCTCCCGTCAAACCCGGTGATGTGATTGGTAAAGCTACAATAATAGATGATAAAAATAATATTATTGATGAAGTAGATGTAACGGTTAAAGAAAAAATTGAAAAAGCCAAGTTAATTGATTATATTTATCGTAATGTCAAAACTCTAGCTGGGGGAAAAACAGTTATAAATAAGTAAAGTGATGGATTAACCATGGCTTTTTTCTAGGAATTAAAATTAATTTATGATAAGATATAGGTGTTAGGTGATTATATGAGTAAAAAGAAAAAACAAAAAAAGCATAATTCTAACACCGTTTCGCAAAAAAAGGCTATGCCCAATAAAAATAATAAACAAAATAATATAAAAAATACTAATAATAAAAATAAGACTAATAATAAGGCGAAAAATAATAATGTAAAAGTTAAAAAAGAAAGTTCAAAGACCAAAAATAGTAATGGGAAAACTTCAAACCCAAATTTAAAACAAGCCCCTAAGAAAAATGGGGCAAAACAACCAGCTAGTAAAAATAAGAATGTTTCCAAAACAACTAAAAAGGAAATTAATGTAAATGTAGTGGTTTTTGAACCAGCGAAGAAAACTAAGCCCAAAGTAAAAACTAACGAAATTAAAAAAATTGAAAAAATTCAAGAAAAAGCAAAAATAAATGTAACTGTCTTTGAACCAACCAAAAAAGAAAGTATTGCTAAAACGCCTAAAAAGGGAAAACAATCTTTAAAAGATGAGGAAAAACTGGAAAAAGATTTAAAAGAATTAGAACAGATAAAAGTAAAAGAACCAGTTGATGAATTAGAAAAAGATCTTGCTGATTTAGAAAAAATTAAAGTTAGTAATACAAAAAAAAGTAAAAAAGAGTCAAAGAAAAACCAAGAACCAGAAGAGGTTATTGATTTACCGGAAATAAAAAAAGAAGCAAAAGAACCTAAAAAAGAACCTAAGTTAGTTGAAGAAACTAAAAAAACAACAGCTGATAATAAAAAAGAAGAACCAAAAGAAGTTAAAAACGAAGGTAAAAAAACAACTAAAGAAGAAGTTTCACCAAAAGATTTAAAAACTGATGATGTTAAGAAATCAAAACCAGAAGAAGTTAAAAACCAAGTTAAAGAAGAATTAAAAGCTACTAAGGAAAAAGATACTAAAAAAGAACCAACTTTAACGGAAACTAAAAATGTTGAAACTAAAGTAAAACCAAAAGAAGAAGTTAAAGAAGATACTAAAAATAAGCAAAAGAAGCCTAAAAAAAAGAAAGGTAAGACCAAAATATGGCTTTTGATCTGGGTGCTTGCTTTTATTTCGTTAAGTGTAGCCTGGTCGATGATTGTGGCTTGGAAAGTGGATAATAATTATACCGAAAAACAATTAAAAGAAATCAATAAAAATATAATAATTAAAGAAGTTCCCGTTAATGAAGAGGAAGAAGAAGTGGTTAATCCTCCAGCTCAAAAAGATGAAACTAATTATTATTGGGAATTTATTAAATTACCTTTAATGGATGTTGATTTTACGAAGTTATTAAGTCAAAATAACGAAACAGTTGCTTTCTTAAAAGTAAATAATACGAATATTAATTATCCAGTTGTGCAAACTACTGATAATGAATACTATTTAACCCATTCTTTTGATAAGAAAAAGAATAATGCGGGTTGGGTTTTCATGGATTATCGAAATAATGTGGAAGATTATGATGCTAATACCATCATATATGCTCATGGTCGGGGCGATAAAACGATGTTTGGTACCTTAAAGAATATCGTTAATGAGAGTTGGTACCAAAATCCTAATAATCAAGTTATTTATTTATCAACCGCCTATGAAAATACAATGTGGCAAATATTCTCAGTCTATACTATTCCTGAAGAAACTTATTATCTAACAAGTAATTTTGGTTCGCCACTTACTCATCAACAATTTATTGATACCATTAAATCCCGGAGTATTTATGATTTTAATAGTGAAGTAACCGTTGATGATAAAATCCTGACTTTATCAACGTGTTCTAATCATACTAATCGGATTGTCGTTCATGCTAAATTAATTAAACGACAAGCTAAATAAAAGAGGGATGAAATGCAAAAAAGAAAAGGAAAAAAACACTTACATTTTGGTCATTATTTAGGTTTTGTTTTAGTTGTAGTAACCTTAATTGTTTTAGGCTTAATTTTCTTTATTAACTTATTACCTACTCAGTTTTTAGGATTACTTGCTGTAATTTTAGGAATTATCGATTTAATTGTTATTAAATTATTATTATCGAAAAAAAATATGGTGATTGTTTTAGGTTCTATTATATCGATAGTTCTTATTATCTTTATGGTTTTAGGAATAAATAATGAATTAACGACAATTAATTTCTTTAAACAGTTTGGGTTTAAATCTTATAAAACGGACAATTATAATGTCGTTGTTTTAAGTGATAGTACTTATAACGAAATTAAAGATTTACAAAATAAAACAATTGGTCATATATTATTAAAAAATAATGCTAGTTTAGAAGAAAGTATTAATAAATTAAAAAGTGTTATAACGAATCATTTTAAGGAATATGCGGATACATCGGTTCTTATCAATGAACTTATGGAACAAAATGTTGATGCCATTATTTTAAAAGATATCGATTTAGAAATGTTGGCTGAGGAAGATGAAGAGGATTTTGCTAAATTAAAAATTATTTATACAATAGAGATTGAAACAAAAATAAAAGAAATTGGGAAAGATGTTAATATTTTAAAAGAACCATTTAACATCTATATTTCGGGATTAGATACGTATGGTTCAATAACTAAAGCTTCTCGAAGTGATGTTAATATGGTGGTAAGTGTTAATCCAAATACTAAAAACATTTTACTTACTTCTATTCCGAGGGATTATTATGTTCCTCTTCATGGGATCAATGAATATGATAAATTAACTCATGCAGGTATTTACGGAATTGAAATGTCGGTAGGAACGATTGAAGATTTATTAGATACCACTTTAAATTATTATGTTAAAGTAAATTTTACAACCCTTATTAATATTGTTGATGCCCTTGGCGGGATTACGGTTAATTCTAAGTATGATTTTACAACTGTGGATGGCTATCACTTTACAAAAGGGGAAAATAAATTAAATGGGGAAGAAGCCCTATCTTTTAGCCGGGAACGGAAAGCCTTTCAAGAAGGGGATCGAACTAGAGGCGAAAATCAAGAATTAGTTTTAGAAGCCATCATTAATAAAGCTATGTCACCAGGAATTATTAAAAGTTATGATGATGTGTTAAAAGCTTTAAATGGCAATTTTATAACTAATTTAGATGATGCTAAAATTCGAGAATTTATCAAAAAACAAATAGATGATGCGAATGGCTATCAAATAAATTCTCTTAGTTTAAATGGGACTAATGCTTATGAAACAACTTATTCCTATCGGCGTAATCCTTTATATGTAATGAAACCATCTATCGAAAGTGTTAATAATGCTAAAGAACAAATAGCGAAAGTTTTAAAATGAAAGTGTCAAGTTGACACTTTTTTTGTAGCATATTTTGTACCCCTTTGTCGAATCGGTATAAAAATTAAATTTTTTTTACTATATTAGATACGAAGGTGAGGAAAATGTTAAAAATGGATTTAGAATATAAAAAAAATATTTTATTTGTTCGTTTAAAAGGGCATTTAAATTATAAAAATACTTATAAAATAAATACCTTTTTAAATCCGGTGGTTATGAAACATAAAATTAAATACTTAGTTTATAATTTAGAAGATTTAGAAAGTATAGATTCCTCGGGAGTCGATGCAATTATTCATTCAAAGAGGGCAATTAAGAGTAATCAAGGGAAATTAGTTATGTGTCATACTAATTATAAAATTAAAAATGCATTAAGAAAACTTAGATTACCAAGTATTGATAAAGAAAATAAAATATATAAATTAATCGAGGCTTAATATGGATAAAATAGAAGAAAGAATAATTAAAGATAATGTTGGTCTTATTTGGAAAATTGCTAGTCATTTTTATGGGATTGATAAAAAAGATTTATTTCAAGCTGGTGCTTTAGGGATTATTAAAGCTTATCGGAATTATCATGAAAATGGCAATACTAAGTTTAGCACTTATGCTCATGATTATATATATGGCGAAATGTATAATTTGGCTTGTAATAAAGAAATTAAAATTAGTCGGGACTTAAAAAAATTATATTATAAATTAGAAAAAGCCCGTTATACTTTAGCTCAAAAGCTTGAACATATTCCCAGTAATCAAGAATTAGCTCAATATTTAGAAATGGATGAGGAAAAAATTAATCAAGCTTTAGCTTGTGCTGTATCGCTTATTTCTATTGATGAAGATTTAGAAGAAACTCGTAATTTACATGAAGTTTTAGCAGTTCCGGAAAAAGTTTCTGAAGATGATCGCATCCTTTTAGGTAGTTGCTTAGATAATTTAGATAAATTAGAAAAGGATATAATTAATGCTCGCTATTTTGAAGACTTAACCCAAAGTGAAACAGCCCAAAAGTTAGGAATTACGCAAGTGATGGTTTCACGATATGAAACGAAAAGTTTAGCCAAAATGCGTGAGTTTATGTATAGGTAATTAAAATTTTGTCATAATAATTTTAGGTGATTGCTATGAATATTAAAGAATATCAGAAATTAGTTAAAGATTTATCACCTCGGGAAAATCGGTTAAAAAATATGGCTGTTGCTTTTTTCGTCGGCGGTCTTATCGGTTTTTTAGGTGAGTTTTATCTTTACTTATTAACTGAAAGTTTTGGAATGAGTCGAGCTGATGCCTTTTCTTGGTTATGTTTAACTCTTATATTGTTGGGTACTTTACTAACCGCTTTAGGCTTTTTTGATAATTGGTTTAGTAAATGTAAATGTGGTTTAATCATTCCCACCACGGGGTTTGCTCATTCTATTACCAGTTGTGCATTAGACTTTAAAAAGGAGGGATTAATTACGGGCTTAGGGGCTAACTTTTTTAAATTAGCAGGTTCAGTAATCTTATACGGAATTATCTCGGCTTTTGTTTTAACTATTGTGAGAGTGATGTTAGGTGGCTAGTACTAAATATAAGAATGTTTATTTAACTGATTATTACACTATTGTTGGACCTTTAGAAAAAGAAGGACGTTTAAGAGGTTATAATATAGCCTTAGATAATTATTATTATAATGAAAATACTTTTGAAAAAGCTGAGATTAAAATGCAAAAGGTAGTCATTGATAATATTTTATTTAAAAATGGTTTAAGAAATGATGATATTGATTTATTAGTCGGGGGTGATTTATCAAATCAAATTTCGGTTACTAATTATAGTGCTAAAAATTTTGGCTTTCCTTTTTTAGGGGTCTATGCCGCTTGTGCGACATTCCCTGAAAGTTTAATAATCGGGGCTAATTTCTTAGATAATATGGCTTATAAAAAAATTATATCCATTACCAGTTCCCATAATTTAACCGCCGAAAAACAATTTCGCTATCCAATCGAATATGGTGCTCCTAAACCCCATACCGCTACATTTACCGCCACAGGGTCAGTAGCAACATTGCTAACAAAAGTGCCTGGACATATAAAAATTGAATCATCAACTATTGGTACGCCAATTGATATGGGGATCAAAGATGCTAATAATATGGGAGCGGTAATGGCACCCGCCGCAGCTTTAACTTTAAATCGCCATTTACAAGATTTAAAACGAAGTCCTGAATATTATGATTTAATATTAACTGGAGATTTAGGCTGTGTTGGCAGTGAAATCTTTAAACAATATTTAAAAATTAATAATGGTATTACTTTAAAAAATTATAAAGATGCCGGTTGTGAACTTTTTTTAGAAGACCAAGAAACCTATGCGGGGGGAAGTGGTCCAGTGTGTTTGCCTTTAGTTTTATTTAATCGGATACTTAATAGTCGCAAATATCAAAAAATCTTAATAATTGGTACTGGTTCTCTTCATTCCTCAACCCTAGTCAATCAAAAAAATACTATTCCGGCCATAGCTCATGCCGTAAGTTTGGAGGTTGTAAGATGAATTATATTTATGCTTTTTTATTTGCTGGGGTTGCTTGCTTAATTGCTCAAATTATATTAGATAATACGAAATTAACCCCAGGACATATTACTAGTTTATTTACTGTCGGGGGAGCTATATTATCATTTTTAGGAATTTATGATAAATTTATTGGTAAGTTCGGAGCTGGAGCCACAGTCTTAATTTCTAACTTTGGGCATAATCTTTATCAAGGAGCCATCGAAGGCTTTTATGAGAATGGCGTTTTAGGAATTTTTGGAGGTATGCTTTCTAAATCATCATTAGCTATTGTGGCAGCCATTGTCTTTTCTTTCTTCATTTCCTTTTTCTTTAATTCGAAAGATTAAGCTATGTTTACCATATACATTTCGCCAGAGTATGTGATAATCAGACAATAGATGACAAAACTTTTGGCGATTTTTTTATGTCTTGTTCTATTAAAAAAAATAAAATGTCAAGTGTGTCAACTAACTGTCAACTTGATTTTTTTTTTTTTTTTTT
>CANQCI010000014.1 GCA_947589675.1 uncultured Bacilli bacterium
AACCCACTTTACTAAAAAAGGCAAGAAAAACAATTGTCGATTTTTGGCGTATTTTAGCCAAATTTGTCGAATATATGAAAAAAGCTAGCAAAATCGCTAACTTCTACTTATTTTTTAAGTTATTTATTTCTGTCGTTATAACTGATTTGTCATATCTTGGATATAAAGGTTCTATTTCTGGCTTTATCTTAACTTGGGTTAAAGCTTGATATTCCCAATTATCATTAATAATATTTAAATATTCTTCTACAACCTTAGTACTAAAAGGTAAGAATGGTTTTAAAACAGTATTAATATTAAAGATAATATTACAACAATTAAATAACACTTCTTGACATTTTTCTTCATCAGTTTTAGCTAATTCCCATGGCTTCATATCATCGAAATATTTATTAGCTTGATTTATAACGGCGAAAATTTGGGCTAAAGCTTCCTTGGCATTACCATCTGCAATTAAATTACCTACTTCGGGATACAAATTTTTTAAAGTATCTTCAAGAGTACTATCTAAAGGATAATTATTTAAAGTCCCTTTAAAACTTTTATTAATAAATACTAACGTCCGATTAACAAAGTTTCCCCATTTACCAAGTAATTCCCCATTTAAAGAATTAATAAAATCATGCCAAGAAAAATTAAAGTCTTTATTTATAGCTTCATTACTTATGAAAAAGTACCGAATAGCATCTGCGGGATAATTATCTAATAAATGTCTTAAAGAAATATAATTGCCTTTACTTTTAGAAAGTTTTTCGCCCTCAATTGTAACATGATTATCACTAACTATTTTATCAGGTAAATGATAATTTTCTTGGGTAGCTAAAAGAAGAGATGGAAAAATTACTGTATGAAATGGAATATTATCTTTAGCATGAACTAAGTAAATCCGATTATCATAACCATTTTTCCAATATTCTTCCCAATTTAAGTTATGAGCATCACAATACTTTTTACTTGCGGTAACATAGCCCCAGACATTTTCAAACCAACCATAGATTTTTTTATCTTCATAACCCTTAATTGGTATGTCAATGCCCCAGTTAAGCGAACGAGAAGCACACCTATCAGGAACCCCTTCAGCTAAATACCGTTTGGTAAAAACAACTGCATTATCCCGCCAATCATGTTCATGTAAATCAACTAATTTTTTAATATCATCTTGAAACTTGGATAAAGAAAAATACAGATTCTTAGTAGATTTAACTTCGGTTTTATTCCCACATATAGCACATTTAGTATTTAAAACATTATTAATTTCTAAAAGACTACCACACTTCTCACATTCATCGCCCTTAACATCGGCACCACACTTAGGACAAACCCCAATAATATACCGGTCAGCTAAAAACAATTCACAATGAGAACAATATAGCTGTTCTTCTTTTACTTCGTATAAATAACCTAACTCATAGTACTTTTTAAATTGTTCTTTCACAAAATCTTTATGATAAACATCATCAGTGCGATTAAATAAATCATAACTAAAACCTAAATCTTGAAAATCCTTAGTAAAAGAAGTATGACACTCATCTACTAATTCTTTGGCGGACTTATTTTCCTTTAATGCTTTTACATCAATCGGGGTTCCATGGCAATCAGTCCCAGAAACCATGATAACTTTATCCCCCTTTTGGCGATAGTATCTTGCAATAACATCACCAACTAAACTACTTGCGGCATGACCTATATGCAAATCACCATTCGCAAAAGGCCAACTTATTCCGACAATTACATTCATATTTTTTCCCTCCTAAATAAAACCTCTTAAGATTTTATTAATCTTAAGAGGTGAATATATCACGTTACCACTCTTATTTTATTAATATTTTCCAATATTAACCTTAGTAACCATTTTTGGTCTATGCGATAACAGGCACACCTGGAATAACTTACCTATCAGCTATTCACCCTTCAGAACCATGTTCAAAAAATAACTACATCCTCTATTTCCACCACCTAGAGTTCTCTTTAATGCTTTTATTTTTCTACTCTTTCTTGCATTGGCTTTAATGCTTTAAATTTTATATTATTTTCCCCATTTTGTCAATCAACTATGAAGCTTTTCTTTGAAGATTTAGTAACAATTTCCCTAATACCAGCACAAAATTCTTTACTGCCCACGATAATGATTGGTGTTTCATCATCTTTATATAAATGGTAATCAGCATTTAAATCAATTACATCATCATCTAGATTTAGGTAAGCTAAAACTCTTTTAATTAAATAACTATTAATAGCTACCAAATAACGACTAAGATGAATTTTATTTATTTGCATGGGATAATGAATTAAAATATTAAAAACACTTTTAATTTCCCCATCACACCAAAAATTATAAATGCCATCTAGGCTAGGCAAAGAAACCTCTGTTAAGGCTTCTATTAATTTTTCCATAGTTAAATTTTGCTGACATATCCGATTATCAATATTTAACAATTCTAAAACTATTTCAGGTTCTTCATTAATTTTATTTATTAGATAATTTTTTATATCCATCTTAATCCCTCTTTTATATCACTACTTAAAAATGCCGTGAAGAGCCACCGCCTCCCGAGCGACCACCGCCGCCACTTCCGCCAAATGAGGAATGACCACCGGAAGAAAAGCCACCGCCGCCCAGTCTAATATGACCACCACCATGAACAACAGCCCAAAACCCGAAAAAGCCCTGTAACTCGAAAAGAAGATACGTAAATAACCAGACCCTAATTTTTAACCAAACAAAAATTATCATTAAAATATTAAGAATAAAAGCGAACATAAAGGGGTGATATTTTCGGGTTTTCTTTTTCTTACCACGCCAATTTTCCCAAAGAACCCCTAGAAGAACTCCATAACTAATTGCCACTATAATGCCCAGGGCAAATTCTGAATCTGACTTCTTTTCTTTATCATCAACCTTAATAGGACTTTCCGAAGTCGCAATTTGGTAGTAATCACATATTTTTTTATAAAAGGCGGCATACCCATTCTTAATTCCTTCATTCCAATTATCATCTTTTAGATAAGGAATTATATATTCATCTTGATACCGCCCCGTTAAACCATCAGTTAAAACGCCCTCTAAGCCATAGCCAACTTCGACCCGAAATTCTCGTTCTTCTAAAGCTAAAAGAAGTAATAAGCCATTATTTTCTTTAGCATCACCAATCTGAAAATAATTAAAAAGCTTATTAGCATACGTTTCTAAATCCTCCCCCTCTAAGTTGGGAACCGTTACCACCACTATTTGGGCTTTAGTTGAAGCTGCCAATTCTTTAGAATGCGTAATTATGTACTCTTCAACCTCATTTGATAAAATATTTGCATAATCATTAACATAAAATTCCTCAGTGGGCTTAACAATAGCTTTAGGACTTAGAATAAAACTCCATAATAAAGTAATTATTAAAATAATCTTTTTCATATTTAATTAAAGTCAACACTTGGGACATCTTTTTTACTATCATCAACTTCAAAATAAGGAGCTTCCTCAAAATTAAACATACCAGCCACTATATTTTGGGGAAATCTTTTCGTTTTCTTATTATAACTTCCCACCACTTCATTATAATTTCTTCTCGCATTCGCAATTCTATTTTCGGTTCCCGCTAATTCATCTTGTAAATTAATAAAATTTTGATTAGCTTTTAAATCCGGATAATTTTCAACAATTACCAGTAAAGCATTTAAAGCATTATCCAGTTTGGCATTAGCCTCCGCTTTCTCTTCAACATTACTCGCCTTTAAAAGATTTTCTCTAGCTTCCGTGATGTTATTAATGGTTGCTTCTTCATGTTCAACATATCCCTTAACTGTATTAACTAAATTAGGAATTAAATCTGCTCTTCTTTCTAATTGCACATCAATTTCGGCTAAATTAGTATCAATATTTTCCCGTGCATCAACAAAGCCATTATAACTAGATACGCCAAAAACAATCCCAATTAAAAGAATAACACCAACAACTTCACCAATTATATAACCTTTTTTCATTTTCTTCACCCTTTCTTCTTAAATTCATTATCCCATTTTTATTCCTCTTATTCAAGTCTAATTTGCCATCAAAAAAAATTGTAATACCAAAGTATTACAATCAACCTAGCTTTTTCTTGACTAAATCAGCCCCTCGCTTGGGGTCTTGAAAAAGCATTTCATACACAATTTTATCTTTTTTCATCTCATCAATAAATATCGCTTCTTCATTGGTAATGGTACGAAAAGAAATTTTATTTTTATTATTCACTTTCATAATATGGTCAGTTCCCAGTAAATAATCTGATGATACTCCCAAAACATTTATAAGCTCAACAACACCCTCCAAAGTCGGATTGCGGGACTCTTTTTCATAACAACATATAGCTGATTTACCAACCCCAATAAGTTCACCTAACTGTTTTTGGGTAAAACCTTGAGCAATCCTCGCCTCTTTCAATCTACTTCCAACAATCATAATTTTACCAGCTTTCTAAATGTAGTATAGCCAAGATAATAAATATAATGCGGATATTTTACCTAAAGTGAACTTTTTCTAATTACTTTCTTTTTTACATGACGAAATAAAAGTTATTCTTTCCGCTATGACTTCCGTTATAAACCTTTTTTCATGTTCACTATTTTCATAACTTCGGTTTTGTAAACGTCCCTTAATCCCCACAACATCACCAGCATGACAGTATTCACTGGTATTTGAGGCAATACCATTCCATAACACACAGCGAATAAAATCGGCTTCATAAACTCCATCAGCATTTTTAAAAGGACGAGAAACAGCTAGGTTTATAAAAGTATAATCTTTCCCATTTTCACTTTTTTTAACTGTAGGATTTTCCGTCAGACGACCAACCAAAACAACTTGGTTCAATATTTTTCACCTCCCCTCGCCCATCAATTTACCAAAATTTAGGCGAAATGACAAATTGCCAATTTACCTAAATTGGCAAAGGATAAAGCGACTTTTTCGACAAAATTCGCCCCCCAAAAACCCTATTTTATTGAAAATAAAAAACCAATTATTAAAATTGTTAATCTTTTAATAATCGGTTTAATTCTACGGCATATTCCATTGGTAAGCTTTTTTTAAAGTCTGTTACAAACCCCAAGATTAGTAATTCTTTAGCTTTATCTTCACTTAATCCCTTACTCATTAAATAAAATAATTTTTCCCCACTTACCTTGGATACCACTGCTTCATGTTCAATAAAACTTTGGGTATTTTCTAAACTATTCTTCGGATAAGTATTACTTTTACTTAACTTATCCATAATAATTGTATCACATTTAATACTGGCTTTACTACCCGTTGCCCCTTTGGTTATTTTGACCCAACCACGGTAATTAGCCACTCCCCCATCCGCAGCAATTGACTTACTAATAATATTACTCTTGGTATCTTTGCCTATATGGATCATTTTAGCTCCGGCATCAAGCTGTTGCTTACTTTTAGCATAAGCAATACTTAAGGATTTCCCCCTTGCTCTATCTCCTTTTAAAATACAAGCGGGATATTTCATTGTTACTTTGCTTCCAATATTACCATCAATCCATTCCATCTGTCCATCTTCTTCAACAATCGCTCTTTTTGTTACTAAATTATACACATCAGTTGACCAATTTTGGATTGTCGAATAACGGCATTTAGCATGTTTTCCCACATATATTTCCACTACCCCAGCATGAAGGGTCGTCTTTGCCTTAGTTTTGGCGGTACACCCTTCGATATACTCTAGTTCAGCATAATCATCCACAATAATGATTGTTCTTTCAAATTGCCCTAAAGCATCAGTTTCAATCCGAAAGTAACTTTGCAAAGGTCGGTCAAGCTTTGTATGGGGAGGAATATAAATAAATGAACCCCCACTCCAAACAGCCCCATTTAAAGCGGTATATTTATTTTCATTATATTTAACTAAATTATTAAAATATTTCTTAAATAACTCCGGATATTTTTGTAAAGCTTCATCAGTACTTGTAAATATAATATTTTTATCTGTTCTTTGTTTATGATATATTACTTCACTTTCATATTGATTAGTAACCCCATCTAAATACTTCTCCTCTGCTCTAATAACCCCCAAATTTTCAAAAGTATCTTTAACACTTTCTTTAACTTCTGCCCAATTACTTTTTAAACCCTCTAAATCATTCTTATAATATACTATCTTATCAAAATCTATATCTAATTTAATCCCAAACTTTGGATTATCTAATTTAAAAAATTCTTCTAAACTTTTTAATCTAAACTCTTCCATCCATTTTGGTTCATTTTTTATTTTTACTAAATTTCTAATAAATTCTTCATTTAATTTTGTCATTTCAACCACTTCTTAATTATCTTACTATAAAAGAGTTACAAAAACAATTGTATTTTTTTTATAAATTTGTTAGAATAATTTATATAATAGGAGTAGGATATATATGAATAATAGTTTTAATAAAGAAAGTGATTCTTTATTATCAATTATATCTGATGAAGATACTAATTTTTTTAATGATTTTAAGAAAGGTTTCTCTAGTCTAAATGATGTTTATTATGAAAATGGTATTTTAACTTTTCCCATGGGTTCTCTAACTATTGATGAATATACATTAAAAAATATCTTACCTAGTACTTTTACCATGGCTCCTAATGATATATATATTTATTTAAAACATAAATATTATTTAGCCAAAGGAACAGATATCGAAGATATCTTTAATTTATTTCCCCAATTAGTGATAACTAATGATGAAGAACAACGTTTAAAAGATTTTACTCTTGATTATTGGGAAAGATTAAATTTATATAACAGGGAACAACCTATTTTAGAAAATGATGGAGTCTTTATGCGGGAACTTCACCAAAGACAAAAAGTTATCGCTGAAAGTTATCAACGTCCCCTTATGGCGGCTAATATTATTGCCTCAACTTATGCTAACAAAGTTAATGAAGAAATGAATAATCAAGCTCCTGAAAAAGGCAATAATATGGTCAAGACTTTAAGTAAACCTGGTGTTTCCCAAGAAGAAATTGATGAAGCTTTAGGTATCGGTGGTTTTGCGGCGGTTCTAATAATCATTGGCATCACTTTAGCGGTTGGACTTTACATTGGTGTTCGTTTAATGACTTAAATACCTTTTAGGTATTTTTTTTAATTTCCATTTTCGTTCGATTACTTTTAATACTTCTTTTATATTTATTTAAATTACAATAATTTACATACTTATCTTTATCTTTAATAATTAACCAATTACATTTATCTATTCTAACTAAACTCCAATTCCCTTTAACTCTTTTTCCCTTTAATTTAAATTTTAATACCCCTTTTTTTAAATCATTTTTAAAATTCCCTAAATCTTCATACGTTCCCCTATCCCAAAGCATAACCACCCCAGCTCCATATTCACCCTCTGGAATTACACCTTCAAAATGCCGATAACTAAGGGGATGGTCTTCCACCTTTATTGCTAAGCGTTTATCCACTGGATTATAAGATAAACCCTTCGGAACAGTAAAACTAAGCATCACCCCTTGATACTCTAAGCGCAAATCAAAGTGTTCTTTTCTTGCCCAATGATGTTGAAGACAAAATCTTCTTTTTTTATCTTTAACTACTTTCCCTTTAGGTTCCCTCGTTTTAAAAAAATTCCTTTTTTCATTATACTTATCTAATTTCATATTCTTATTTTACCCAAAAAAAGAAGAAGTAATCCCTCTTCTTAATATATTTTCGCTTGATAATTTAACTTAGCTCGAACACTAACTCCATCATCTTCTCTAATAACTTCTACATTATCCACAATAGTTAAATAATTCTTTCTTAAATATTTATCAACTATATTCTTAACATTAATAAATAATCCTTGAATTTGAGCATCTGTTGCCTCAGGATTAGCCCTCACAAACTCTGTTACATCCATAGTAATAGACACGCCAATCATTTTCTTACTAGAAAACGATACATTATCAATTGATATATTTATCAATTTCTTTAAATCATCTACCGAATAATTATTTACTTGTAAATCTTCTATCTTAAAATAATTTATTCCATTTAATCTATATACTTTTAAAGCAAAATATTTATTAACACTTTCATCTTTAATTATATAATATTTTTCATAATCACTTTGTTCACCAAATACTTTACTATTTATTTCATTTAACAAAGTCCCATCATTAACAATCGTATTAACTAAATTATCACTTATTCTATCTCTATATATACTATTATTATTTCTAATATTACTTATAGTCCCAACAAAGTCAGTCCCAAAATTAACATTTTGACTAGCTACAACCGGAACTTCCACACTAGAATTACTTGGTGTACTAGTAGATATATTACTTTCTATACCTGGTACATCATCACCAATTGGGTCGCCTGCTGGAACATATGGAAAGCTTTCAATATACTCTAATAAATCTTTTAAATCGATGCGTCCAGATGAATGAAAGGTTATTCCTTCAAAATCACTTGGAATATTTTTTAAAACAAATTTAGCTATATCTATTTTTTTATTTGCCAAATACTCTGTTATCGTTCTTATTTCTTCTGGACTAAACATTAAAGCTAAATATTCATCAAATATAGTTTTTATTTTGGCTTCATTAGTAGTAGTAAAAAACATATCCTTATTTGCTAAATTATCACTATCTGATGTAAAAACATATCCTAGAAAATTATCATCAATAGAAAAAGTATAATTTAACGAGTCAGAACTCATTGTTATTCCTTTAAGAGGTGAAGTAAAATTACTACTAGAATAACCAGCAACATATTTTTCTACTAAATTAGTTATTTCACTATCTCGAAAACTAAATTTTTTACTTTTAGGTTGACTAGTTACATATTTTTTTAATTTGTTCAAAAAAGTTTCAGAAGCTGAACCATCAATTGGTACAGTAAACGGATTTTCAATTATAGCTGGTATTTCTTCATAAATACTTCGCCCAATTTGATAAATAAACTTTTGTTCTTTACCAATTTGTTCATATATTTTTATTTCAAAATTATATCCAGAGCCTGAATTACCATATTCCGCACTACTTGTGCTTGGACAACTCATTGATAGGTTAGACTTATTTTCATCTTTAGAAGTAAATTTAAAGATTTTACCATCACTTAGATTACCTGTTCCATTATTTTCTAATGTACAATCTTTAGGAACAACTATTTCATATACATCATCACTAATTTCATCTACCACAGTATTTCTTTTAAATCCTAAAGTAAATTCAAAATTTCCGGTTTTACTTGCCTTATTTTCATCAAGTACAAAAGTTTCAACATCATTTTTATATAATGAAGTAAGAGTACTTTTAAATGTAAAAGCTGTTGGTACATTAGCAACATATTTTGCACTAGATACAGCAATGCTACATAAATTATTAATTCCCAAAGTAACCAATAATACCAAAATTGTAATTTTAATTTTTTTGTTTTTCTTCATACTTCAACCCTCACTTTAACATTTGATTTGCAAGATAACCAACTGAAATTATATCATATACTTTTTTATTTTGAATTGACTGATAATCGGTTGGGTCACATGCTTCCCCATTTTTACTTTTCCAAAAACATGGGTCATAAACGACTGTTATCTTTAAAACTTTATTAAATTCTTCTCCCATTAGTTTTCGTGACTCTATACTAAAATCCAAATATTCGGTTGGCTGGCTTTTCCGAAACTCAATTTCATTACCTAAACCATCTACAATCTCACTTACTCTAAAACCATCATTATAATTTACTGTGTATGATAAACTTAAATTGGTTAAAACCTCAAAGCTAGCATTAATATTAACTACAAAAGTTTTTGCTTCTGTAGGACGCCATTCATCAATTACACAGGATTTATCAGTATCTTCGGCAATATCACAACCCTCAGGAACAACTTCAAGTTTAAATTTAGCAACTCGTGCTTCGCTAGTTCCGGATATACTGGATACATACTTAGAATAGGTTACCACAGAAGTAAAAAGCATTAAAACTCCTACATACATACATAACCATTTATAGAGATTTTTTCTAAATTTTTTACTATGCAATAATCCTTTCATAAGACCTCCCCAACTAACGTTTCTTCTTCTTTCTTTTCTTATTACTTTTCTTATCTTTATTTTCTTTACTATTATTTATTACTTTTTCTTTCTCTTTATTATCTTTTTGTTCTAAATATTTTTTCTCTTCTTCATCTAGAACTAAATCATCTTTATCATCTAAACTCATTAAAACACATATTAATGTTCCAACGATGAATATTAATATACTAACAACTGGATTTTTCAAAGAAGATACAATAGTACCTAAACCATTTAACTTAAACATGTACCTCCCAACTAAATTTTTAGTTGGGATAGGTTCATCTTCGGTATTATTGCTATCTCCCTTAGTAATCATTTGTTTAGGATTAATATCCACAATTCTGTGGGTTACAAAGGAACCATTCACATCATAAAATGTTACAATATCACCTTTCTTATAATCATAAACAATCGTATCTATTACAATTATATCACCAGCATTTATTGTTGGTTCCATTGACCCAGTTGCCACTTGTAGTAAAGCATAACCATTTATAGTTGTTAAATCTTTTTTTAATATTTTTAAATTTACAAAATTATATAAATTAAACGCAAATATTATTAATAAGATTGAAAAGACAAATATAAATATTATTTTCTTTACAATTTTCATTATTTAACACATTCGTCCTTTTCTACTTTAAAGTGAATACCTACTCTTAAAGCATAAATAGTATCTTCTTTATTTTGATTAGCATATTGTCCAATCTTGGTATCTAGTTTATCATCAAGTTCAATCCATCGCCAGTTCAAAGTAATTTCTGTCTTTTCCCCTGGTTTTAACACAATACTTGGATTACCAACATTATAGTAATTAACTCGGTCATGATTTAATAATTCATAAATAGAGTCATCAGTACTATTTCCTGATTTACCTAAATAATAGTTATTATTATAATCTTTTATAACATAACCCATATTTAAACAACCCTCAGCAAAACAAACAGTTTTTGTTTCTTCTAAAGATAATCTATCAATAGTCATTTCTTTACCATAATTATTAGTTAATTCCATAGTGTAATAACCCTTAGCTCCTGGATAGATAATTTTATCTTTTCCATACTTTTGGAAGTATTCTTCATTATGGAATAAATCTACATCTGTTAAATACAATGTCTTTTCTTCCATAATTGGGTCATCTTCTGGTACATCACTATAAACAGCATACAATGTTAAATCATCAGTAACATCAACTTTAGGATTTTCAGGAGTATATTTAACTTCCCCATCTGGTGTTTCACTAAAGCCTACTAACTTATAGTATTTACAATCAATTTCTTTATAACCTTCAAAGTAATCAGTTAAATCAAATTCTCCATCTCTTACTTTAAAGTTCATTGTATCTGTAAATTCATTAAAATATCCACCATTACCATCTAATGTTAAAGTATAATATTGTTTTACATGAACAGTTATATCAAATTCACTAACAACATCACCTTTATAGGAACCTCTAACATGGATATCAATATCACCCTCATAATCATCATCAACAGTAAGTCTTAATGATAAATCATCAGAACCACCTGTAAATTCTAAGTGAGCTTTAGGATTATCCGTAGTTACATCAATGAAAATATCTGGATTATTTTCATCATATATTCTAAGTCCACCAGGTATTTCTTTAGCTTTAGCATGACCACTTGGGAAGAAATCAGTATGAAGAACAAAATCACGACTTAACTTATCACCAGCAACATGTAAATCTAATTCTTTTTTATCAGTACTTACATAATGGTCTTTGCTATAAACATTAATTTGCGTATCAGTTACATAACCATCATAAGTTAATGTTAATTCATTAGTTGTTCCAACTAAGTCAGTTTCAGGTGTAACTGTAACGACATTCTTCTTCATTTCGAAATTATAACTATCAATATCATTTAATTCTACTTCAATATCATCATAATCAAAATCACTTATGGCATGACCATCTTCATAAACAGTATAGATAATATTATGTTTAGTTTGAGCTAAGAAAGTATATTCTAAATTATCAATCGCAATTGTTCTAATAACTCGATATACTTCAACATAATATGTTTTCTTATCGCCACTTTCACTTTCGACAGTAATTTCAATATCATTAGCCCCTTGGTTAAGTGGTAGATTATTTAAATCTGTAACTACTTCATCATTATATTTATAAGTAACTTTAGATTTTCCATCATCAACAACAGCACCTAAAGTAAAGCTTTCTTGGTCAAATGGTACTCTAACATAATATTCTTCTATATAAGAATTAAACTTACTAATTGTTTTATTATCTATTCTTAAATCTTTTAAATTATTATTAGTACTCTTTTCTACTTTAATATTTATGGTATATGTCCGAGTAGTGCCTCCGGCACTTTCGACAACAATTTCCACAATATTAGAGCCTAATGTTAAATCTAAATCTTCTAAGCTATTAACAACTTGACCTTTATACTTTAAGGTAACTTTAGCATCTTTACTAGATAAATTATAATAAATACTTTCTTTAGTATATTCAGTACCTAGTTTAACTTCATAATCTAAAATATTTTTATTAAATCTAGGATTTAACTTTCCATACTTAACACTTAAACCGCTTAAAGAACTATCTTTAGATTTAGGCTTTTCAGCTCTATTAATTGTAACTTTATAAGTAGTTTTACTGCCATTTTCGGCTGTAACTTCAATAACTAATTCATTATTACCAACTTGTAATTCTAAATCTTCTAAAGAACTAACACTCTTAGCATTATATTTATAGGTAACTTTAGCTTTACTACTACGAGCAACTGCATTAAGTGTTAATTTACTTTGGTCATTACTAAAGCCTAAATAGTATGAATAAGTATTACTTTTAAAATCAATAGTTCCTTTACTTGCTGTTAAACTCTTTAATAAACTATCATTACTCTTTTTATTAACACTAGTACTTTGTTTACTTGGTTTAGCACTTGAAGTGCCTCCAACAGGCTTAGTATTACTTGACGTTCCCCCAGTACTTGTTCCCGTTCCCGTATTACTTGTACCTGTATTATTACTTGTACCAGTTTCACTATCAATAACAGTTATTTCATAATTAGCTGTATATTCTTTACCTTTATTAGTAACTGATAACACTACTTCCGTAGTACCAACAGCTTTACCTGTAATATTTAATACACCATCACTAGCTTTAGCACTAGCTACTTTTTCATCTTTAACACTAACATTTACTGTACCATCAATATTTTCAAGTTCATAAGCAACATTTAAAACTTTAGTATCATTTAAATTAATTGTTCCCTTAGTTTTTGATAAAGTCAAACTAGCAACAGAACCTGTAATTGTAACTGATGCTTTAGCTTGATAAGTCTTACCATTTGACTTAGTTTCAAGGGTAACATCAACTTTACCAGCTGTCTTAGCTTTAATAACTATATGTTCATCATCAACATAACAAGTAGCTATTTGAGCATCACTTGTATAACAAGTAAAAGTTTCGGGCATAATATTATAGTAGTAAAAACTTAATTTACCATCTTCATCACTTAATGCCATTTCCATTGTTTCAACATCAAAAATTAAGTCTTTATTTAATACAATTTCTCCATCATTATTACTTGGTTCAGCACTATATTCACCACGATTAACAAATAAATCACCAATTTTACCCCAGAACTTAGAAGTACAACTTGTAATTAATAAAAGAATTATGATAATAATTATTATTACTTCAATAATTCGTTTAATTCTTTTCTTACGTTTTTCTTGTTCTTTGTCATTATCCTTTTCTTTTTTATTATCCATAATTCTCCCTCCTAAATAAAGTATTGAGCTTCCGAATAAACCCATAAAATGATTTATGGATTTATTTGGAAGTTAAATAACTTCCATAGCAACACTTACCATTAGTTTTGTACTGGTAAAGTTTGTGTTGCTGTTAAATCAACTTTAAATGTTGCTTTTATTTCTGTTCCTTTTGATGCATTAGTACCTTTTTCAGTATCTGCACTATCGACATTACTATCTAAACCAGTTGTATCATCATATACCCATTCCCAATGAAGATATACTTTACCATCAGAAGATACTGGGACTGATGGAGTTGAACCAGCTTCAACAGTAATAATACCTGCTTTATTAGTCATAGCACTTATAATTGCATCTTTTAAAGATGAATCTTGAGTACCATCAAAGTTATCAATAGTATAAATGGTTTCAGAATCCTTTACAGCACTATAGGCTTCTTTATTATTATTTTGGTCATCAATCCAGAATTTTAATGATTTTGTACCATCAGTTAAAGAAACTGTTGGTGTAATATCATAATCAACTTCACTTTCACCAAAATTTTGTAATGCTGTTGATGTTAAGCTTAAGTCAATCATCCCACGAGTTCCTGGTGCGATTAAATTTTCGCCAGCTTTAACATGAGTGAATTTACCATTAGTATCAAATATATTATATTCAATGCTTGCACCACCATCAGAGTTAAATCCCCATTTAGCAACACGAGCTGTATTTTCAGTACCATTAACAGTACTTGTATATTTAGCATAAGTACCACTTACAGAGAAAGTAGTAATAGCTACACCAGCAACTAAAGCCATAAGACCCATGAATTTCTTATTCATTATAGTTTCACCTCCTTTGTGAATATATTACATAATTTTTTAAATGGGATTATGCCAACCCATGTATATATGTAAATGCCCTAAGGCGATTTACCAAATTTTATTTAGTCTTTTTAGACTTACTATTATTTTTATTAGATGAAGAACTATTTTTTTTAACAGGTTCTTTTTTTATTTCTTCTTTTTCTTCTGTTTTATCTTCTTCATCTTTTTCTTTCTTCTTATTAGTTAATTCTTCATGCATTTTCTTATATTCCAAAAATTCTTCATGTTCTAATATTCTTTGTTTCTTAGTTGAAATTACAAATCCAATTATAAATATCATTGTAATTAATAATAATATTATAATTATAGTTGTTGGTTTTGCAAGAGTATCCATGATAGAACCAAAACCTGGAATACGCATGACATAAACTCCCTCAACTGAGTCTAGTGAAACTAAACTTTGGTCTTGAGTATTATTACTGTCCCCTTTAGTTATAAAGTAAGACTCACCTGTATCTTCAATAACTATATCAATAATTCGGTGGGTTGTTACTGTATTATCTTCATCACGGAAAGCTATAATATCATTTACTTTTAAAGTTTCAGGTTCAACTATCTTAGTAATTATTAAATCCCCCTCATGAATAGCTGTTTCCATTGAACCAGACAATACGATAAATGGTTTATAACCAAAGATATCAGGAATTTTATCTTCATGTAATCTTGATTGTACCATTATCCAAATGTTCATTATTAGAATTGGCACTAAAATTATACAAGCTACAATTATTAACCAGTTACTTGGCGATTTATACCATTTTTTCTTTTCCTTATTATCAATTTCTTTTTTCGCCATTATAATGCTCCATTTCTACTATCATTTTTTCTAACTAATTTCCGACCGTATGAATTGGAGTCAGAAATTTGACTATTTTCTAAAGAAAATTGACTATAATTTTCAATATCAACCTTTTGACTAAATACATCATTACGAATTTCATATTCGTTGTCTTCTTCCAAAGCTTGTGTCCAACTACACTTTGGTCGACTACATTTTTTTATTTTCTTCCATTTGACAACAACAACTTCATGAGGAGTAATTTCTTCTCTTTGAACTTTATGACACACAGAACATTTATAAATAATTTTTTGACAACCCTCATCGCTATTCAAATAAATTATATCTTCTTCTTTTTCATCACAACTATGATATGTTCTAGTTGCTGAGCAACCATCGTTTTGACATTCTTGATAATACTCACCACTTGGTAACTTTTTGCCAAAACTCCAATCATGAGCTCTGTTGACAGTTATTCCACAAACACATTCAATCGTTTCATTATTTTCATCGTAGCTTTCCACCGTATAAACATGCTTTGTATCATGAGGTGTTACCACCTTAGCATCGCAATCTTTATCTTCACAATCTTGAACCCAATCATAATTTTGGTCAGCACCCGCCATATGAGGTTCCCCATATAAATGAACATGTTCTGTAATCCGTTTGCAATCACAATTAGGATTTAAACATTCTTCTACATAAATGTAACCACCATCACTAGTTCTTTCTAAATGTTTATTACCAAATTTATGTTCTTTTCTAATAGTTTCGCCACAAGCACAAGCATATGTTTCCCCTGCATCATCATAGCCCATGAATGTAGAATAATCATGTTCATGCGTAGGTTCTTTAGTATAACTATAGCCACAACCATTATTTTGACAAGTATATTTAATACTTCCATCATCTAGGATATCTTCTTGTAAATTATGGGCAATAACTTTATTATTACCACAAGAACAATCCCAATATTCATTTTCACTATCAGTACTATTTAATTTATATTCGTGAGTATGAACTTTTTCATAATTACAATAATCATTTAAACATTCATATTTATAACCATTTTCATCAACAGTTTCTTTTATATTATGTTTATTAGTTAAAGTTTCCCCACAAGTACATGTAAAGTGTTCATAGGTATCATCATAACTACTTAACTTATAATCATGATGATGTTTTTCCGGAGTATTATGACTACCGGTATTACCACCATGGTTTGTTCCCGGAACACCTTGACTTGGTGTACTAGGTGTACTTGGATTACTTGGAGTATTAGGATTACTTGGCTTACTTGGGTTTGTTGGTTTAGTTGGTTCCCCTGGTATATCTACACCCCAATCACCCCGTTCATTAGGGTCAATAGCCCCTTGAGGGTCATCTTGCCCAGGAGCAACAGGTGCATCCCCAATAGATGCGGTCTTACTATAACCACAACCATCATGTAAGCAAACATAAGTAACAGTCCCATCCCCATTAATATTTTTACCTATCACATGGGTCGTAACTAATTCATCACCACATACACACTTATGGACTTCATAAGTATCATCAAAAGAAATAATATCGCCATATTGATGTTCATGGTCTTTTTCTTCTTTATTCCCACATAGAGAACAAACAGCTTCATCTTTATTACTTGCTTCTTGATAAACACTATCCCCAAATTGACAAGCCTCAACAACATCATTTACTTTTTCATGTCCACATACCGTACATTCTAAAGTTTCTCTAATCGTATGCGTACTATCACTATTAGCAATAATTTCTTTATTTACTTCCTTATATTCATGAAGTCTTGTTTCAACTTCCCCACAAACACAAGTTCTTTGTTCTACATCATCAACATCAGCCCAAGCGGAAAACTCATGAACATGACTAACACTTGGTATATCTTCTTCTATTTTATTACTTACATTAATAGTATCTTTTTTATCATTATTAACTGTTACATTACTAACTTCTTCTTTTATTACCTTATTAATATCTATTTCTTCTTGTCTAGAACTTACTTGTTGTTCTTCTTCCTTATTTATCTCATTTTCTTCTATAATATCTTTAGTTTCTTCTTGTTGTAAATCACCTTCAATTATAAACAAATCTTCATTATTATGATTACTATGGCTACTATCCACTTCATCACTATAAGAACTACCTCTATCAGGATTAACATTTGGCTTAGCAACATCATTAGCTTTCTTAATACCAAAGAAACCACCAATAGCGACAACACCAGTTAAGAAAAATGCGGCTACTCTTTGTTTAAGCCTTTTTCCATAACCAATTTTATTTTGTTTATTATCCTTTCGTTTTTTTATACTCATCAATATTTCTCCCCTTTACATTTAAACCAAAACTCAATTAATGACTTGTACAAATTTATTGTAATAGATTTGCCCTAAAAATTCAAGTAAAATTTTCAAAAATTTAATCATTTAAATTTGATTGACATAACCCCTGTTTATAAGCTAAAATTTAATTAGTGAGTGAGTAGTTCGCTGATATCCTAGAGGGTATAAGTAAATTATACCAGCAAGCTTGCCTTGTGGGTTCCTTTAGTCAGGGGAAAGCTCACTTTTTTTTACTCATCATTTTTATTTTTAAATTGTAATACAATAGGTGTCCCAGTTAAATCAATATTATCTCTAATTTGATTTTCTAAATACCTAGCATAACTAAAATGAACTAAACTTTTATCATTAACTTGAAAAGTAATCTTGGGAGGACAACTTTCGGTTTGACTAACAAAATAGATTTTTAATCTTTTACCTTTATATGATGGAGCAACATGCATACTTGTTGCTTCATTAATAATATTATTTAAAACATTCGTAGGTATTTCTAAACGATTGTTAGTATAAGCTTTTTTAACCTCTGGCATTAATGATGCCATTCTTTTTTTAGTTAAAGCACTAACAAACACCACTTTAGCATAGGAAGCAAACTTAAATTCATCTTCTATATCACTTAACCAAGTTTTAATATCTTGATTAGGATTTTTAACCATATCCCATTTATTAACACATATTACAACCCCACACCCAGCATCTATGGCATAAGATAAAATATGTTTATCATGTTCAATAATCCCCGTAGAAGCATCAACCACCAACACACAAACATCACTTCGCTCAATGGCTTTTAAACTTCTTAGCAAAGAATACTTCTCAACTGTTTCATATATCTTCCCTTTTTTTCGCATCCCTGCCGTATCAATTACAGTATATTCTTCATGATTATACATAAACTTCGTATCTATGGCATCTCTAGTTGTCCCGGCAATATCACTAACAATAACTCTACTTTCATTAAGTAAAGCATTAATCAAACTACTCTTCCCCACATTAGGTCGCCCTATCACACAAAACTTAATTGAATTATCTTCTTTTATTTCCTCAAGTTTTATATCTTTAGTTATTTCTTTTAATAAATTATCAAAACCAATATTATGTTCCGCACTAACCGGAATAATTTTAGCAAAACCTAATTCATAAAAATTATAAATATTATTCATTCTTTTATCATTATCTATTTTATTAACAACTACAATTACTTCTTTATGACTTTTTTTAAGTAAATCCCTGACGTGATAATCTGCGGCATCAGCATCATTTATGCCATCAACCACAAACAAAATTTTATCTGCTTCATCTATCGCTAACTCGGCTTGCATAATAATATCTTTATCAAAATTATCTTCTCCTAAAATTATTCCCCCCGTATCTATTACATGAAATTTCTTATCTTGATAAGTACACGTTCCATATATTCTATCTCTTGTAATTCCTGGTGTATCTAAAATAATCGCTTTTTTTTCTTTAATTAAGCGATTAAATATGGAACTTTTCCCAACATTAGGTTTTCCAATTAAACAAACAGTTTGCATAGTTATCCCCCATTCTAATTATTACTTATTTTATCTTTAATAACGGCATAAACCCGATTATTCTTCCGATATATTTGGGCTGTATCATTAAACATCGATTTTTTAGTAACGTTATTAGTAAATAACTTATTTCCAACACTATCTGTTTCTTCGGAATATAAGTATTGATTATCTAATAATTCTTTAACTGTTACGACTTTACAATTACTATAATTTTGCCCCGAAACAACACAAGTTTCCGTTAAAACATTAGGATTAGATTGCCCATAGTCAATTGCGGCATGTCTTATTTCTTCATACTTAGCTTCTAACAATTTTTCATCTGATGAAGCACTAATCCCCATATAAGCATTAAAACTTAAAGTCATAATAACTCCCAGTAATACTAAAACCGCTAATAACTCCACTAAAGTAAATCCCTTTTTATTCACCTTTATTCACTCCTTAATTTACTTTCAATAATACTTAAAACCTCAGCTCTTCCCTTTTTCGTAATTGTTGAAAAAGTAATAAATTCATCAGCTTCTTTAAATTTTAAAGTATCTTTTATTAATTTATCTTGTTTAGCTCGATTATTTTTACTAATTTTATCATATTTAGTAGCAATAATTGTTATATCTAAATTATAAAATTTTAAAAACTCATACATTAATACATCATCTTCTGTTGGTTTATGCCGATAATCAATAAGCATAAAAACATGACGTAAATTACTTCTACTTTTTAAATATTCTTCAATCATTAACCCAAACTTCCGTTGTCGCTCTTTACTAACACTAGCATAACCATAACCAGGAACATCAACTAAATAAAAATCATCATTGATTAAATAGAAATTGAGGGTTTGGGTTTTCCCTGGTTTAGAACTAGTTCTCGCAAAATTCTTTCTTTCTATTAAAGTATTAATAAAACTCGATTTACCAACATTACTTCTTCCTACTAATAAAAACTCACTTTTATTATCAGTTGGATATTGACTTTGGCGAACCGCAATAATAGGTTCTAACACTTTATTTATTGGCATAAACTCATCACCTAAGCTAATTATATATTATAAAAAGTAAAATTGCAAATTTCCAAAATAAAGCCATAATAAAACTAGAGTAAGCTCTCTAGTTTCCTTTTTTAGGTTCCTCTTATGGTGGGAATCACCGCTTTTTTAAGTTCCTCTTAATGGTGGGAATCACCGCTTTTTTAGGTTCCTCTAAGGTGGGAATCACCGCTTTTTTGTATCTATAATATACCCTATTTTTTTAATATTGTCTACTTTATTCTTCTATTAATCTTTTTAATTTATTAATTTGTCTATTTAATATAATACATATCCGATTAATTCTTTTATCACTCATTTTCGTTATATTTTGATATTTATGTAATAAATCATCAAACCATTCAACTAAACCATTTAATTTAGATATATCTATTCTCTTTAAATCTTTAACAACCTTTATTATTTCATCAAAAGGTTTTACTTCATAAAATAATCTACCACTACCAGATATATGAACTTCATCTTCATCATAATACTCAATATTTAAGCTTTGTCCATTATCAAAAATGGGAGCAACATCAACCCAATTTAAAGTATTAACATCTCTAATAATCCCAAAATTATTTAAATGCCGGTCTTCATTCATAATAATATAATCTAAAATATACATATTTTCGACTTTTTCTCGAGCATTATTAATATTATGTTCTTCTAACTTTTTAATATATTCTTCATAATCTTGAAGACTATCATATCTTTTCATATCATTTCTAATTTGATAGCATGTAATAAGCTCGGTGTCTTTGGTGATAAAACAAGGACACTTTGATACCACCATATCTTTATAAACATCAATGGTATATTCAACATGACTAAAACCCAGCCTAGCACATATTTCACTAGCTAAAGCTTCATTAAAGGGTTGCACTAATTCATTTTTATATCCACCTTTTAATAAATATCTTACACCTCCCTCAATAATCCAAGCTTTTTTTAACATTCCATCGGTTGTATTATTAGGTGTTTTTAAAGAAGTTTCTTTTACTACTCTTTTACTATTAGTTGCAAATGATGCTTCCAAAAACTCGGCATAATCAAAATCATTATCAAAGAAATTAACATCATCATAAGATATATTACTATCATATGGTTTCAGCCAGTACTGGTCAGTTAAAGATAAACCATGGGCTTTATCAAGTAATTCATAAGGAGCGGTAATATTAAGCCGGTGCAATAATAAGTCTAATTTATCACGCCAAGCGGGAATACCTCGACCTTTAAACCAAGCACTTAAATTAGTTCGAAAAGGAGTATCATTAATATCATCTTCCATATAAAAACTTTTTAAAATATAAGGAGCATAATCAATATTTTCTACTTCATATATTTTTACAAAAACTCCTGTGGCTGGGTCATATTCTGCCATTAGGACTTCCACATTTTTATTCATCAGTATGCATTTCATTTTAATACTCCCCTTCCTTTATATCTATTATTTTAAAACTCATCACTTAATAAAAAATCAATTAAATTTAAATGAATTATACCATCTCTTGATAAATTTACTTTATCTAAAGAAATAACATATTTAGGATTATTATCTTCAATACTTTTAAAAGCCCCAAACTCACGAGCCATGGTATCAGCGTGTCCCGCAATTTCATAAGTTACTTGGAAATATTTAATACTTCCATCTTTCTTCGCTAAAAAATCTACTTCCCCATTTTTAGTTTTACCAATATATACTTCATAATTTCTATTTATTAATTCATTATATACAATATTTTCTAAAACAACATAACTCTTAAATTCAGGATTGTTATTTTTAATTTGAGCAATCCCCACATCTGTAACATAATATTTATTTAACGTTTTTAAAACTTCTTTTCCCGCAATATCATACCGATATACTTTTTTTAAAATTAAAGCTTTACATAAAGCATCTATATAACTATATAGTGTTTCATAAGATATTTTCTTATTTAAATATTTAATAATATTATCAGCCCTAAATTCTCTTCCAGTTGTTTCTATTAAATACTGTAATATTTTATCAAATAATCCTGTATCTTTAATATTTAATCTTTTAACAACATCTCTTAGAATAATAGAGTCATAAACACTATATAAATAATTTTTAATATCTATTTCTTGCGTAAATTCGCATCGATTAGGAAGTCCACCCCACCTAGCATAATCCCAAAAAGTATTTAAATCATGACCATCTTTATTAGTTAAAGAAACATATTCTTTATATGATAAAGGATTAATGTTAAATGATACATATCGTCCTGATAAAACGGTTGATAACTCTTGGGATAATAATTTACCATTCGAACCTGTTATAAATATACTAAGATTTTTAATTGATGCCCTTAAAGAATTAATAACTTTTTCAAAATTATCTACACTTTGGATTTCATCTAAAAATAAATAATATTTTTTATTATCTTTAATTTTATCTTTGATATATTTATTTAATTCTTTATAATCAAGTAATTTTTCAAATTCAATAAATTCAAAATTAATAAATATTATATGCTCATCATCTATTTTCTTATCCTTTTTTAATTCCGCAATTATTTGGGATAATATTACGGATTTGCCGCATCTTCTGATACCCACTAAAATTTTAATTAAATCGGAGTCATAAAACCCTCTTATCTTAGCTAAATAACTTTCTCTTAAAAGCATAACTATCACCCAAACTAATTATACAAACTTTAAAGATATTTGTAAAGTTATTACGATACATCGTAATAACTTTTGGATTTAGATAATTATTACAGTTAAGCGTAATAACTTTTTGAGGGACAAGTTTTGTCCCTTTAGTTAATAAACTTAAAATAAAGGAGGAAAAAATATGGCTGATGATACTTTTCCTCCTAATATCGACCCTCATGCTTTTACCTTAATTGCGGTGGCGGTTGGTTATGCTTGCATTGGCGATTATAATGCTAATGAACAAAATGCCATTGGTAACTGGGTAATCATGGTGGGACAATATATCTTAACTCATGCGGCTCAACAACAATTAATTGAGTCAAGAATTGAAAATAGTAACATTAATATTAATAGCCGCAAAGCCAAAAAGGGTGGTTCTTACTATACGGATAATAACAATAATAAAAGTAATCAAAATCAAAGACAAGAAGTTGATTTATTAATTGAAGCGGTCGCCAAAATGCAAAGAGAATTACAAAATATTAAAAATAAACAAAATTAATTAATAATATAAGGATCTCTTATACTACCAGTTCCTGATACATACGTAACCTTATCATTTAAATAAAAGGTTGGTCTTACTAATTTAGTATTTGTAACTTCCTCATCATTAATTTTATTAATCGTAAATACTTCACTTGGGGTAGTATTATTTCTAGTTAATAACCATTCATTAACGCCCATATATAACCAATTATTAACATTTATTTGTTCATTATTATAACTTGAAACCATATCTTGCCAATTATCTTTAACGGCGGCATAACCATAATCACTAGCATACATTAACCCCACTTTATCAGTTACTTCTAAATCATTATCTGTACATATACTAGTCGCATTATCTCCTGTTTCATTAGTACATTTTTGTTCGCCTAAAGTTATTTTATTAGCTCCTAGTTCATAATCATATAAATCATTCACGGCATAATCAAGACTACTTACCCCACCAATAGCCCAAGAAGATGAGGCTATCTTATCAAGCCATGGAGCTTCAAAATTACTTAAAAAACCATTTTCTTCATCATTTAAAGCTACCCGCAAGTTACTATAAGCCCAATTATTATTAAGTACTTCGGTTCCACTGTAAGTATAACCGGTAAGACTAGGAAGATTTCCCTCATAACCTAAAGAATTTGTAATCACTTCTTGTTTAACATCCATTTTAAGTTCCGTATTTTCTAAATAATCCGCTTTAACTAATTTAACTTGATTACCAAATACCCCAATAATTCGATATAAATTATTATAATTACTTGTTAAAGAACATTGGTAACTACCAAAACAGACATAATTATTCGGATTTTTCCCGACATAACGATAACTTAAATCTTTATCTACTTCTACCAAACTTTCTTCTTTAGTACCATCTGCTAATACTCTATCCTTTAATAAAACATTTTCTTGTTTCGTTTGTAAAAAAACATCCATTTTTAAACTAGCATTTTCATTAATGGCTTGGTCGCTTTCTAAATTAATAAAAGTTAACGTAAATGTCCAAGTATGTTTTGTCCCTTCTGTTTTAGAGGTGGTCGAAATAGGATAATCTTTCATAACAATATATTCCCCGACTAACCCCGTTATATCAAAACCAGTTATTCCATTAACATTAACATGCTTTAAATCTGGAGCTTCGGTTAATTCATCCCCATTTTCATCTAATATAGTCAAGATTAATTCGGGTGTTAAGGCAGTGGTTGAATAAGTATAAGTGTTATTAGTTATCTTAAAACCTACTTCATAAGTAGTACTAGCTTCATCATTTTTTAAATTAGCAATTAATTGGACAGTTGGATTAGTTGTATCCGTTATATTCCCACTTTTTAAATTAAAGTTATCCGTGGTCGCACTCATATTTAATTTATTACCTTTACTAAATATTAAGGTATCATCATTCGCTGTTACTTCCCCTTCATAAGTTATATTTTCATCTAAATCGGCACCTAAATAAGAATAGGTAAATTTGCCAATTAAAAGAACTACTAATAACATAATAATAAATAAAATGGTTGCTAAAAATATTTTATTACTAGTTTTTAACCGACTCACTATTATCACCCTTATTCTTATCTAATTGTACCATAGTTTTAAAAAAACAAAAATAGCTAATTTTATATCACATTTTATTTTACACCTTTTAGGAGTTGTGATAGAATAATTTTTTATGCGGGGTGATTTGGATGAACAAAGGTTGGACTGTGGGAACCCTTCGAAAAAAGAAAGTATTAATTGAAAAAAGACTACCATATGCTACGGTAGCAGAAAAAGCAAAATATTTAGATGATATACAAACTTTAGAATATGTTATTTATAGTTTAACTCATAATGACAAAGGGGAAATGATAACCCCTCCTTTAAAGGAAATAATTAATGATGAATTAGAATTACTTAAACCATATCGTTTTTTATGGGCTGATTTAATAAAATATGGTAATATTTTAAAAAATTATCCTATAAGTTCTAAATATAATTCCGATATTAAAGCTAATTTAACAGATATATATAATTTTATTAATGATTTTTATGCTTCAACCAATAATTATTTTTACAATTATTTTGCTAGAGAATTTAAAAATAGAGACAAGTACATTCGCTTAGCAGTTTTACCAGAGTTCTCCGGACAAGCTTTTCATCTCCAAACTTTCAAGGAAACTTTTATTGAAGCTAATTATACCCAAAGTTTTAATGTGGTAAGTACTCTTATTCATGAATATGGACATGCCATTCATTTTAATATCAATTATCCTTTACAAAGTTTTGATATTATGATTCCTTATCATGAATTATTATCATTATTTTTTGAACTAATAAGTTATGATTATGCAAAAAATACTAATTTTTATCCCGAAGCTGCTAATTTAACTAAAATTAATTCGATAGCTTATGATATTAATAATTTTTATTTTTTTCGAACTGAACTTTTAATTTTAAAATTAAAGCAACAAAATATCTCAATTCCTAATTTAAAAAATGAAGCAAAACGGCGCTACGGGATAGAAAAAAATGATTTTAATAATATCTTTCAAATGTTAGGGAGTGATAAAATATCTTATATGGCTTCCATGATGTTAGCCATTGAACTATTATATTTATATCGTCAAGATAAAGATAATGCTTTATGGATATTAAAAAACATTGCTACCTATGATAAATTAAATCCACGTAAATTATATAAATATATACTTGAAATGGGTATTAAACCAAATGAAAATGTCGAAAATTTTTATAAAAGTCTAGTAAAAAAATTATAGTAATAAAAAAGACTCTTGTTAGTCTTTTTTATTACTATAATTTAACGCATTTTGGGCATCTTCATATTATTCATTCGTTTCATCATATCTTTCATCATTGCAAATTGCTTTAAAAGCCGATTAACTTCTTCCACACTTCGTCCACTTCCCTTAGCTACACGAAGTTTACGACTAGCCTTTAAGATTTCCGGATGTCTTCTTTCTTCATAAGTCATTGAAGAAATAATAGCTTCTACATGAGCTAATTCTTTAGGGTCAATCGAAATATTATTTAGTCCCATCTTCCGAGCTTGCGGAAGCATTTTAATAATATTTTCTAAAGGACCTAATTTTTTTATTTGTTTTAAATTAAGTAAAAAATCATTTAAATCATATTGCCCTTTTTTCATTTTTTCTGCTTGAGCCATAGCTTCATCTTCATCAATTATATCTTCAACTTTTTCCACAATACTCATGATGTCGCCCATATCCAAAATTCTTTCCGCCATTCGTTCGGGATAAAATTCACTTAAACCATCCATCTTTTCTGAATTACCAATAAACTTAATGGGAATATTAGTAAGATGTCTTACGGATAAGGCTACCCCACCTTTGGTATTTCCATCTAACTTAGTTAAAATACAACCGGTCAAATTAATTTGATTATTAAATCCTGTGATAACATTAATGGCATCTTGTCCCATAGAACCATCAATAACTAAGATCTTTTCATGAGGGTTAATAACTTCTTCAATATCTTTTAATTCTTGCATTAAAGCTTCATCGATTTGTAACCGCCCGGCGGTATCAATGATAATATAATCACAATTATTATCTTTGGCAAAACTTAACCCATCTTCAACTATTTCGACAACATTCTTTTTTTCACTAGTATAAACTGGCACATTCAATTCTTTACCAATCGTTTGTAATTGGTCTATCGCCGCAGGTCGATAAATATCTCCAGCGATAAGAAGTGGCTTCTTTGCTTGTTTTTTTCGCAAATAATTGGCAAGCTTCCCTGCGGTCGTAGTTTTCCCACTTCCTTGTAAGCCCACTAACATTAAAATAGTCGGATTTTGGGTGGTTTCTAAAGGAACATAATCTCCACCTAATAAAGCCACCAATTCATCCTTAACAATTTTTATAAATAATTCATCGGGCTTTAAGCTTTTACCAACCTCAGCATTTAACGCTTTATCTTTAACTTTATTAATAAATTCTTTAACTACTTGATAATTAACATCAGCTTCTAGTAAAGCAATTCTAATTTCTCGCATAGCATCTTGGATATTATCCTCAGTAATTTTGCCCATGCCCCGAATATTTTTGATAGCATTTGTTAAACGATCTCCCATATATTCAAACATACTTATCCCCACTTTCTTAAATCTATTTTATTCTAACATATTTTAAATAAGCTAACAAGCTCGATAGAAAAGTCCTCATTTATTACGTTTTATTCTTTTTAGATACTTAGCTAATAATACAACATTTGTGGAATGATATAAATGACTTAGTAATTCTATCTTAGTACTATCTAAATTTTCAAATTCCTCTTCATCAATTCGTAAATCGTTAAATAGCATGTATTCGAGATTAGCATAATTAGCTAAAGGTGATAAAGTATAAAGCTTATCACATAAAGCTTTCTCAGGGGAAGCTATTTGATAAGAATAGTTTTCTTCTACTTTTAATATTATTTCTTCGGGATAAGCTTTACTCGGAATATCTCGGTAAGTAAAGGTGCCAAAATTAGTTACATAACATTTTTTCTTTCTTTTAGCAAATGTAGCACAAGTTACTGTATATACCCTTTCTGGAATTAGTCCATAACAAGCTAAAGCATACTCAAAAGAAATATATGATGGACCATAAATACTACCGGCTAATAAATAACCTGGGGTATTAGGATCAGTTTCATATAAACCGTTTATTATTTTAATTAGTTTGCCATTCTTAACTTCTCTTGCTAGTTTGGTATTTTTATTAGCATATTTTTTTAATTTTTCTTTAAACATTCTACTAGTAATTATCATATTTTCACCTCTTTTTATCATTTTGCGATAAAATGTGGTGAAAATCAATGTTTTTTTTATTTTATGTTGCCAACCAATTAGCTATATCAATAATTTGGATGCCTTCATATTGATAAGTAGCATGCTTAGTCCGAGCTATTAATATTTTAGGATAGGCATCTTTTATTTTTAATAAAGAATCTACTTCTCGTTTAAAAACATTATTATCAAAATCATTTCCTATATCATCGGATACTTGGATATATATTTTTTCATTTCTTTTTAAAGCGACAAAATCTACTTCTTTTTCATATAAAACACCAACATATACTTCATACCCTCTGCGAATTAATTCCATTGCCACGATATTTTCATAAATATTACCATAATTCATGTTTTTAGTACCTTCAATAGCATATTTAACCGCATGATCAACTAAATAATATTTATCCTGCGTTGATAAGTACCTTTTCCCCTGAATATCATATCTTTTTACTTTATAAAAAGCAAAAGCCTCACATAAATATTTAATATATGTCCCAACTGTTTTATCATTAATATTTACTTTATTAGAATTTAAAGTATCAGTAATACTTCTATAAGAAGTAATTCTCGCAATATTATCGATTAAAAAATCACTAATGCTGTCTAATAAAGGAATATTTTGAATATTATTTCTTTCTACTATATCTCTTACAATCATCGTTTTATAAACTAATGATATGTAATTATATTTTTTATCTATATCCTTATAATAATAAGAACCGGCAAATCCGCCTTCTAAAACATAGCGATCAAAATTTTCATCATTATTATTTAAATTAAAATATTCCAAAAATTCTTTATACGAAAAAGGATAGACTTCAATATTATAGGTTCTTCCTGTAAAAAGAGTAGCTAAGTCGCTTGATAAAAGAAACGCATTAGACCCTGTTATATAAATGTCATACTTTTTCTCAGCATGAAAATTATTTATTGCCTTTTCAAAATCTTTACATATTTGCACTTCATCAATCATAATAAAATTATTTTTTTGGGGATTATATTTTTCTTTAATATATTTTATTAATTCTTTATATTCTTTTAAATTATCAAATTCATCAAGATTATAATCAATATAAATGATATTAGAATTATGATCATTTTCTTGAATATAACTCTTAAACATATTAAGTAATTCTGATTTTCCACTTCGTCTAACACCAGTAATAACTTTTATATCAGGAGTTCCCATAACATCGATTATATCCTGTAAATATTTTCTTTTAATTATCTTCATCTAATTAATCACCTCTTAATATCATTATACTCTTCATTTCGCAAAAAGCAATTTTTTTGCATTTTGCGAAATGAAGAGGTTTATAGTCATCTTTTTCTTTTTATGATATAATCTATAACACAGGTGATACATTTGAAATTAAAATTATGGGTTAAAGTTCTAATAGGAATAGTTTTAATAATGGGTATTTATACTATTTCTACGAAATATTTATTAAAGGATAATGGCACAAATAAAAAAAATGATACTTCTCTTTTAAAAAAGTATAATATTTCTAATAGTTATAAAAGTGATACTTTGTTATATGTTTTAGAAAAAGATTTATATAATGAAGCTTATTTAGAAGAATATGCCAAAATTAATTATAGTGATAAAAATAATTTTGCTGATGTTTTAAAATCTTTTTTACCCAAAGGATATACTGGGGAAGAAATAAATTATATTATGAATTTAAGTCAAAATAATATTAATAAACTTAAAAATTTAGAACATACAGATATTAGTGCTTACTATCAATTTAAAAATTTTAATGTTGATAATCTTAAAAGATATCAAGATTACCAAGCTACCCATGATTATCCCCTTGATAAAGTTATAACTTATGTTAATATTAATTTAGATTTACCAGTTTATACTAATACATTAGAAGCTAAAGATGGAAATGATTATTTAGTTTTAGTTAATAAATATAATAGTTTACCTAATAATTATCAACCAAGTGATTTAGACTATGTAAATGGTCAATATCAAAATAAAGTACCAATGCGAAAAGTAGCTAAAGAAGCTTTAGAAAAACTCCAACAAGCTGTAACTGCGGAAATTGGCATTACCCTAAATCCAACCACAGCTTTTCGAAATCAAGGTTTTCAAAGTACTTTATATAATAATTATGTTAATAAAGATGGTGTCGAAGCGGCTGATACTTATTCCGCTCGTCCCGGATTTTCCGAACACCAAACAGGCTTAGCTATTGATTTAAAAAATCCGGCAACGCCATCTAATCGCCGCCTTAATGAAAGTGATTATGCTTGGCTTAAAGAAAATGCCTATCGCTTTGGCTTTATCATTCGCTTTCCTGGTGGTAAAGAATTTATCACCGGCTATCAAGAAGAAAATTGGCATATTCGTTATGTTGGTGAAGAAGCTGCTAAAATCATTCATGATAATGATTTAACTTTAGAAGAATATGTAGATTTATATGTAACTGAATATTAGTTTTTTAAAAAGGGCTGGCGTAAATGCCCTTTTTTAGTTACTTCTAAATAACCAACTTGGCAAGTAATATTAGGCTTTAAATAATGAGCTTTTTCTTGATAATCTTTAAAAGGACTTTTGGTAAATACTTTAGCTTTTATTACTTCCCGATATAAACTAGTATTTTTTCCTAAAGTAACTTTCCCAACATAATATAAATTAGCTTCTTGATATTTTCCTAAAATTAAAGAAATAGTTTTACCCCCTTTATTATCGATATATCCCCCGATGAAAAAAGTATCTTCTTTTATATTTTTAATTTTTAACCACGTATTTGATCTATTGTTGGGCTCATAAATCCCCTTTTTTTCTTTAGCGACAATCCCCTCCAAGGACATTTTCTTAACTTCTTTAAATAAATTTATTCCCTCGTTTTCAAGATATTTGCTTTTAATAAAAACTTCATTATCAAGAAATGTATCTAATATTTTCTTTCGTTTAATTAAAGGTAAATTAATTAAATCTTGTTTTAAATATAAAATATCAAATGCTACAAAAATAACTGGGCATTCTTTAGCAATTAGGTCAATTTTCTTTTTATCTTTTAAAACAAATCTTTTTTGGAGTTCACTAAATGAGGGTTTACCTTCATCTAAAGCAATAATTTCGCCATCAAAAATAACTTTATTTAAACAATAATTTCGTAATACAGTTAATTCTGGAAAAAGATAAGTTATATCTTTATTATGCCGATTTTTAATTATAATTTTTTCAGGACTTACAAAAATTAAAGCTCTTAATCCATCAAACTTTAATTCATATAAATAATCTTTAGAGTTAAAAGGCTGGTCTAATTCTCCAAGTAACATTGGCGTAAAGTCACTATGCTCCCAAAGGCTCATTTAGTTTCCTTTAAACTTTTTTCTAAAGCTGTTAATAAATCATTTACTTGCGTGCGTGGTTTTCTTTTTACACTGGAAATTTTCTTGCCTTTTAACTTGGTATCAATTGCCTTTTTAATATTATTTTGATATTCATCAAGATATTTTTCGGGCGTAAATTTAACTTGCATACTTTGAATTAACTTAACAGCTAAATCCATCTCCTTTGGGGTTATTTTCTTTACTTCTTTTTCTCCACTTGGGATATTAACTTCCTCGGCAAAATAAAGAGTAGTTAAAACCATACAATCATAAGCAAAACGAATTATACAATAATAAAATTTATTACCTAAAACAGTTTTAGCTAAAGCCACCTTTTTAGTTTTCTTTAAAGCTTCAACAAATAAATAATAAGCTTTAGATTTACTATCAGTTTTTAAATAATAACTTTTTTGATAATAAGTTGGATCAATTTCACTAATATTAACAAAACCGATGACATCAATTAATTTCTCATTTTCGGGTTTTAATTTATCTAATTCTTTCTTTTCAAAAACAATATATTCATCTTTTAAGTAAGCATACCCTTTAACTATTTCTGTTTCTTTAACATTTTTCTTACAATGCGGACAATATTTTAAATACTTAATACGGTTTAAACATTTAGTATGTAATTGATTAAAAGATGTATCATTATTTTTAATAATGGGATTCATTATAACTGGAATATTAACTAAGGCAAAAGAAATATTACTATGAATATTTGGCATAAAACATCACTCTTTATTAGTATGAGCCAAAGTTATATTTTTATTAATAATAAAAATAACTTAATAAAGTTTAATTATTTTTATCATTTTTGTGAAAATATTACAAATATTTAAAAAAATAATTGCATTTATATCAAAATTATTATTATAATATTAACAGGGGTGAAATATATGTTAATTGAATTTAGTGTCAAAAACTTTATGTCTTTTAAAGATAAAGTTACATTATCAATGGAAAAAGGTAATGGTGAAGAAAATATTAATAATACATTTAACGTAAATAATAATGTTTTATTAAAAACTGCGGCTATATACGGAGCCAATGCTTCTGGTAAATCAAATATTTTAAAAGCCTTTACGTGTGCCATTTTAATGGTGCGTAGTTCTAATTTACTTCCTATCAACGGAAAATTTGAATTAATTAAACCATTTTTATTTGATTCTAAAAGTAAAAATGAACCAAGTGAATTTGAATTTATATTTATAAGCAATAAAATAAAATATCGTTATTTTTTTACTGCGGATACAAATAAAGTTTATGAGGAAATTTTAGATGCTTATTATTCCCAAAAACCTACTAATATTTTTACAAGAACTAATACCAATTCTTATGAATTTAATAATGATAAAAATAAATTAGAACCTATTATTTCGAAAAATGCTGAAAATAAGTTATTTTTGGCAACAGCAACCAATTGGAATTATGAAAAAACAAGAGATGCATACTTATGGTTCAGTAATGGAATTGACACCTTTGATTCTTTAGAACATATTTCAGAAAATGATTTAAAAGAATATAGTAATGATAATAATTTAAAAAAATTTGCTTTAAAATTATTAAAAGAATCAGACATACTCATTAAAGATATTAATGTTGATTATAGTGAAAAAGAAATGGATAGTACCATGGTAGATATGTTAATTCCCCCTTTGGCTAAATCAGGAGGAACAATCAAAATGTCCAATGTGAAAATTGAATTAAATCACGAAGTTATTGACAAAAATAATAATAAACATTATTATACCTTAAATTTTAATGATGAATCATCAGGAACAAAAGTATTATTTGCTTTAGCACCATTTTTAAAAAAATCATTTGAAAGTCCAAAGGTTATAATCATAGATGAATTAGAAAGAAGCTTACACCCAGCTTTAGTAGAATTTATTATAAAATTATTTAATAATAAAAATATTAATAAAGCAAACAGTCAATTAATATTTATGACTCATGCCGGTTATCTTTTAAATCTTGATTTATTTAGAAGAGATCAAATCTGGTTTACGGAAAAAAATGCTAGCACTGGAATTTCTGATTTATATCCTCTTGACTCTTTTTCGGTGAGAAAGGATGAAAATATTGAAAAAGGATACCGTAATGGAAGATATGGGGCTATCCCTTTTATAAAAGATATTGATTTATGGCTAGACAATTAAAACATCTTAAAAAAAAGCCTTTAATAGTAATTTGTTCCGAGGGAGGTAAAAAATCATCTGAATACTATTATTTTCGAAATTTTGCTAGTAGAAACTTAAGAGTTCAATTTTCCACTGGAAATAATACCGATCCTAAAGGCATGTTGGAAGATTTATTAAAATACATTGAAAATGAGGATATAAAATCAGAAGAAACAGTAAAAATATTTTTAGTATTAGATACGGACTTGAATGAAAATAGAATAAATAATATTTTAGAAATAGAAAATATTTGCCTAAAAAATAATATTCAAATAATTACATCGGCTCCTACTTTTGAAATATGGTTTTTACTCCATTATCGAAGTAATAAATTAAAATTTGCCTCAAGCCAAGCTGTAAAAAAAGAATTAGAAAAAATAAATGGTGCATATTCCGAAACAATAAACATGTATCCAATTATTAAAGATTATACTAATAAAGCCATGGTAACTGCTAAATTGTTAGAACAACAAATCAATAAAAATAATGAAAAACTAATATATGCTAATCCTCATACAAGTATATATAAAATATTGGATAGTATTGCTAATATTATAAAATGACTTTGCGAATTAACGTAAAGTCATTTTATATTTTATTAATTTTCTTTTTTTTCGTCTTTTTTAGGATTTTTTGGTAAACATTCTTTACGAGATAAATTTAGGCGTCCACGATTGTCATAGCCCAAAGACTTAACCAAGATTTCATCGCCAACTTTAACTACATCACTTGGCTTATTAACTCGTTCATGAGCTAATTGTGAAACATGAACTAAGCCTTCGCAATTAGGCCATAGTTCCACAAAAACACCAAAATCTTCAACCTTAGTAACTTTGCCGGTATAAATTTTATCAGTTTCTACTTCACGAACAATGTCTTCAATCATTTTGCGAGTTTTAGCAATAATTGCTGCATCAGTATGGTAAATAATTACTCGACCGTCATCTTCTAAGTCAACTTTAACCGCATCTTTATCATTTACGCTTTTAACATTGGAAGCATCAAGTATAATTTTCGTAATAGTTTCTCCCCCACGTCCTATGATATCTTTAATTTTTTCTGGATCAACATTAAAGGTATCAATTTTAGGAGCATATTTACTAACACTTTTGCGAGGTTCTTGAATAGCTGAGGTCATAACATCTAAAATTTCTAATCGAGCTTTTTTAGCTTGAGCTAAAGCTTCTTTTAAAATTGCTTTGGTAACTCCCTTTATTTTAATATCCATTTGTAAAGCAGTTATTCCCTTTTTAGTTCCAGCTACTTTAAAATCCATATCCCCCATATGGTCTTCTAAGCCTTGGATGTCTGTTAAAATTGTATATTTATCACCATTGCTAATTAATCCCATAGCAATCCCAGCTACTGGAGCTTTAATTGGAACTCCAGCGGCCATTAAACTAAGACAGCCTGAACAAATTGTTGCTTGACTAGATGAACCATTACTTTCTAATACTTCGGATACAACTCTGATGGTATAAGGAAATTCTTCTTCGCTCGGTATAACTTGAGCTAAAGCCCTTTCACCTAAAGCACCATGACCAATTTCCCGACGACCTGGGCTACCATAACGACCGGTTTCACCTACGGAAAATTGAGGAAAATTATAATGAAGCATAAACCGCTTACTATCTTCAATTTCAATTCCATCTAAAATTTGATGTTCTCCTAAAGCACCTAAAGTAGTTGTAGCTAAAACTTGAGTTTCTCCCCGACTAAATAAAGCGGAACCATGTGTACGTGGTAATAAATCAATGCCCGCATAAAGAGGTCTTATTTCATCCATAGCCCGTCCATCAATTCTTTTTTTATCAATTGTTACTAAATTTCGCATCGCATTAGCTTCGATTATTTGTAAAATTTTCGTCACAAATTTTAATGTTTCTTCTAAATTTTCATCATTTTCATAAAGTTCAGTAAAATGAGCAAGGGTATCTTCTTTCACTTTATCTATTTCGGCATACTTTTCTAATTTTTCAGGAATTTTTAAAGCTTCGAGCATTGATGTTCCTACATAATCTTCAACTTGTTGTTGTAATTCGGTAGGAATAGTTGCCTTTTCTAACTCAACTTTTGGAACTCCCACTTCTTTAATAATCTTTTCTTGAAACTCACATAAAACTTTAATATTTTCATGAGCAAACATTAAAGCATCTAACATTACTTCTTCACTTAATTCTTGAGCACCAGCTTCAACCATACAAATAGCTTCTTTAGTTCCAGCTACTGTTAAATGAAGAGTACTTTTTTCCGTTTCCGCAGCAGTTGGATTAATAACAAAATTTCCATCAACTAAACCAACAATTACTCCAGCAACTGGGTCATTAAAAGGAATGTTAGAAATATTTAAACATAGTGATGAGCCAAATAAAGCAGCCATTTCTGGGGAATTATCTTGATCAACCGATAGTACTGTATTAATAACTTGAATTTCATTTCGTAAATTTTCATCAAACATAGGGCGAATTGGTCGGTCAATTAACCTTGCAGCCAAAGTTGCCGCTTCACTTGGTCGCCCCTCTCTTTTAATAAATCCGCCGGGAATTTTTCCAACAGCATATAGTTTTTCTTGATATAAAACTTGTAAAGGGAAAAAGTCTTGAGTTAGCATGCTCTTTCCCATGACACAAACCGACAAAACCACGGTATCTCCATAACGAACTAATACTGAACCATTAGCTTGTTTAGCCAATTCTCCAGTTTCCACGATAAGCTCTCGTCCTAAAAAATCTAAATTATAAACCTTTTTTTCCATTCTTTCACCTCTCATAAACATAAAAAATAGACACTTAAAATAAAGTGCCTGTTTTTACTATTTTCTTAAATTTAATTTTTTAATAACTTCCCGATAACTTACGACATCATTTTTCTTTAAGTAATCTAATAGTTTCTTACGTCGCCCAACTTTCATTAACATTCCTCTTTTAGAATGATAATCATGAATATGGGTCTTTAAATGGGCAGTTAAATCATTAATTTCATGGGTTAAAATAGCTATTTGGACTTCGGTACTTCCGCAGTCATTTTTATTTTTTCCAAATTCTTTAATGATATTTGCTTTTTCTTCTTTTGTTAAAGCCATAATTATCCTCCTTATAAATGGTTAAAACAAAGTAATGAGATTTGCCTCAAAACCTAGTTATAACTTATTTTAATTATATTTGATTATTTCTACTTTTGCAAGATGCTTATTTTTCTTTTTTAGCTGCAGTTGTTTTCTTAGCTGGAGCTTTCTTGGTTGTTTCTTTACTACTATCTTTAGTTGCTACTTTTTTAGTTGTAGTTTTTTCTTCTTTAGCAGTTTCTTTTTTAGTAGTTTTCTTAGGTTCTTCTTCAACCTTTACTTCAGCTTCATCAGCTTTCTTAGTTTCTTTTTTAGCTGCTACTGGAGTTATTTTTTCTCCATTTAAAGCCTTTTTAGCAGTTTCTACTAAACTTGCAAAACTCTTTTCATCCATAATAGCCATTTCACTTAACATCTTTCGATTAATTTCGATGCCAGCTTTATTTAGACCATTAATGAATTTTGAATAACTAATATCATTTTCCCGACATGCGGCATTAATTCTTGTTATCCATAATTTCCGGAAGTTTCTTTTATTAGCCCGACGATCCCGGAATGCATAAGCTCCACTATGAAAAACTTGCTCTTGAGCTGTTTTATATAATCTATGTTTACTTCCAAAGTAACCTTTTGCTTCTTTTAAAACTTTACGCCGTCTATTCTTGGATACATTTCCACCTTTAACTCTTGCCATATTCTCTCACCTCTTAGATTACAGATTTTAATCTGTTTCTATCTCCTTTTGCTAAAGTTCCTTTATTACGTCTTTGACGTACTTCTTTAGCACTGTCTTTACCAGTCTTGTGGTTACTACCTGATTTCATATAGGTTAGTTGTCCATTTTTCTTTTGCTTAAAAACTTTTGCACTAGACTTATGTGTTTTTTGTTTACATTTTGCCATATTATTTCTTTCCTTCTCCTTTTTTAGGTGCTAATATAATTGACATTTGTCTTCCCTCTAGCTTCGGTTCTGTTTCAATAATTGAATAATCACTTAAGCTAGAAGCAAATCTTAATAGTACATCTTGTCCTAGTTCAGGGCGAGCCATTTGCCGTCCTTTAAACCGAATAAACGCCTTAATTTTATGTCCCTTTATTAAATAGCTTTGAGCATTCTTTCTTCGGGTTTCAAAATCACCTACATCAATTGTAGTTGATAAGCGATATTCTTTAACATCTTTATTAGCTTCACGTTGTTTCTTTTGAGCTTCCTTAAGTTTCTTTTGTTTTTCATAACGAAATTTATTATAGTCCATTATTTTAGCAACAGCTGGAACAGAATTACTACTCATTAAAACTAGATCTAAGCCAGCATAACTTGCCAATGTTAAAGCATCTTGTAATTGCTTTAATCCCATTTTTTCACCATTAGGACCAATTACCATTAATTCCGAAACTTTAATTTGCTCATTAATTAGTAAGTCATTACTATTATTTGCTATGTCAAGCACCTCCAATATATATAAAAATGGATACACAATTAGTATCCATTTCCATTATATTACTTACAAGAACTATCATATAATTGGCATTTAACCCATTGCTCTCTTGCAATCAGGTGGATAAAAATCGCTTTCCTTTTTTAAATAACATCAATATCTTACAATAGTAATCTATGATTGTCAAGCAAAAATTATCACTTATTTTGCAATTTAATTAAACATTTAAACGATAAGGACTTTCCTCAGTTCCTATTCCTTCTTTATATAGTGTAGATGCTTTTAGGTAAAATGTTGGTCTAACAGACTGAGAATTAACACTTTCTTGAGGCCAGCTGCCCACATATCCCCGATTATCAATATGTATTACTTTATTATTTGCTGTATAATCACGAGTTATTGTAAATTCATAAAAACCATTGTATAGCCAATTACTTTTTTTGGCTTCAATATTTGCAAGATCTAAAGGGGATGCCCAAAGTTCTGATTTTATAGCAAAGTAATAATCGCTTGCATACATTAAACCAATTTCGGCATTAGTTGTTAATAAATCCTGCGTACAAGTAATATAATTACCATCATTATCGACGCACTTATTTTCATCACCCATCTTTATTTTATTTTTCCCCAATTCTATATCATATAAATCTTTTGATTTTTGGACTGAAGAACCTATTGCTCCCCCAATAATCCATGTAGTATTATCAATTAAATTTTGCCATTTCAATTCTAAATTTCTTAAATAGCCTGTATTTTTATCATTTAACTTAAGTTTAATCTGACTATTATTCCAATTATTATTTTTATTTGTCCCTATCCATTGAAAATAATCTGCTTCATCAGCTTTATGTATTCTAGGAGCTATACCTGCTAAACAATAAGCATCAATACATATTGCATGAACTTTAAATTTTACCAATCCTAATTCATCCTCAGTAATATATTCACTTTTTATTAATTTTACTCGATACTCTATATTTCCATTTACATCAAAGGGATAAACGCCAAGTATCCGATATAAATTGGTATATGGACAAGGTGAGGCATCTGAACCAAAACACACAAAATTATCTGGATTATTCCCTGAATACCGATAAGCTAAATCACCAGCATCATCTATTACCCCGTCATTATTTACATCTATTTTGCCATCATGAAATATTAAATTTACTCCATCTTGTTTTTTCGATACTACTTGGGCTAATGTTTGATTATTTTCTTCTTCATGGAAGTAAGGTTTAGTTTTAACTATTTCTGTATATGGATTAGAATATCTTTCATTTTCATCTTTTACTTTGACATTTATAGTATAATTTGAATTACTTTTTAATCCATCAAAAGTATATTCAACTTTATCAGTTCCATCGACTTCTATTGGTTCATTACTATCTAGTTGAAAATAATATTTATTTATATTTCCATCATGACTTGTTCCCGTTGCTACTACTTTTATCTTTTCATAATCTTTTTCAATACTTACATTTACCTCAGGTATTTTATATTTATCAGTTGTAATAATTGTTTCATAAATATTACTTTGATACCCTTCGGTATCTTTAGCATAGGAATATATTTTATAATTTTGATTTTCTTTTAAAGGCTTACCATCATCAGTTGTTGTAAATTCATAACTAGCTTCCTTGCTTTCATGAAAACTATAACTCATAGCTTCACTTAAACTTAACGTATTTATAACTTGAGGTGCCTCATCAGTTTCTTCAATGGCAAAATAATATGTATCGATATCATTTGTTCCTTCTTCAATTTCCAAACTTGTGCTTATACTTTTATAAGTAGTAGTTGATGTTATCTTTTTTATTTCAGCTAAATCATAGGTTTCTACATCCTGAGGAGTTATTAAAATACTTCCTTTAAAACTTTTACCCGCATTACCATTTTGATTACTTCCTAAATTTACTAAAGTTACTTCGATTTGCCATTCATCTATTTTAGCAACATTTTCTGCGGTAATTTTTTGCTTTAGTTTTATTGGATAAGCTCCATGTTTAACATTGGTTATATCAAAACCTTGGTCTTTCACATAAGTAAATCCCGACATTTCAGTTAGCATAGTTTGATTTGGGTCAGTTACTTTTAATATTAATTCAGGTTTTAATTCACTGGTTGTATATTCTAATTCATTAGCTTCTATTACTAAATAAATATTATAGTATTCGGTAGCTTCTTTCGTATTATTGTTGGGAGTTAAAGTCGCTGTAACTGTTGTATCATCTGTTATATTTTCATCACCTGATTTAAAGTTATCTTGATTAGCATTTATTAAAATAGCATCACCATTGTTGAAGGTAAGTGAGTCAGTTGTACCCGAGCTAATCTCAATATTAGCACTTCCACCTGTTCCTTTTTGAGCTTGAAAGAAAGCATAAGTGGCACCACCCACGACAAACAAAAGTGTAAACAATGTAAACATAATTAAACCTTTTTCTTTTCTAGATTTATCCATAAAATACATACCCTCATTCTAAGGCATACTACCAAAAAAAAAAAAAAAA
>CANQCI010000015.1 GCA_947589675.1 uncultured Bacilli bacterium
CCGATTAGCTCAGTCGGTAGAGCGCACGGCTGTTAACCGTTAGGTCGTAGGTTCGAGTCCTACATCGGGCGCCATTTGAAAATTAACTTCCTATTTTAGGAAGTTTTTTATATATTAATTTACAAATATTTTTTTAATTCTCTTTCATTCTTTTCTAAAACTTTATTTAAATCTTTTAAAATAGCCGTAATTTTCTTGTTATCATAAGCTTGGCTATGAATTAAACTGGTAATTTCTAAAATTCCTTTTGTTGTTCCCTCTAACATCATTTTAGCTATTTCTTCATCATTTTCATTTTTTAATAATTGCATATTAGTATATAAATCATTACTTAGACGCATCATTTTACTAATTCTTTTTGGTTCTTCACCATATGTGGCCAATAACTTTTCAATTTCTTGACGAATAATTAAATATTCCTTTTTTTGATCTAACATAATTTTTTCTAAACAAGCATTTTCGACTTTCTTAATAACTTCGACAATCCCAATAATTCCTATATCAACAACTCGATAGGCTTTATTTAAAGTTTCAATATCATTTTTCAAAAAAATCACCCATCTTTAGTATGAGTGATTTCTAATTATTTATACTTCTTGAATAACCGCAATAATCATTGGCTTACATTCAGTTTCTTGATATAAATAATCACTTAATTCTTGTCTAATTTCTAATTTTATTTGATTATAATCTACAAACTTTGGTGTAATATTCCGATTAATAATTTCTTCACATATTCTTTTTATTTCTACAATCATGTCTTGGGAATCTTTAATATAAATAAAGCCCCTAGTGGTTACTTCTGGTCCCACAATTAAAACTTTATCTCTTTTATCTAAAGTCGCACTAATTAACACAATTCCATTTTCACTTAGCATTTCACGGTCTTTAATAACTAAATCCCCAACATCATCATTACTTTTGCCATCTATTAAAACATCGCTAACTTTAATGTGTTCAAAATTATCTATTAATTTACCATCAATAAATGTAACAACATCACCATTTTGTTTTAAAATAATATTTTCTGCTTCAATTCCTAACATACTAGCTAAATTAGCATTATTAACCATATACCGGTATTCCCCTTTAACTGGCATATAATACTTTGGATTATTAAGTTTTATCATTAGCATTAAATCTTCCCGAGAGGCATGATGAAGAATTTCTTTATCTTTTGGGATAGTTACAATATTACAACCAAACTTAGCTAATTCATTTTGTAATTTTACTAAAACTTTTTCGGTACTATCATAACCTGGTTCAGCAAAAACTACGGTATCATCTGCCTTTAATGTAACATATTTATCATAATTATTAAGAATCCGATTTAATGAAGCATATGGGGTTGCTTTATCATCCATGATTAACAAAATGGAGTTTTCATCATTAACATTACTTAAATCCCCGATTATTTCATCATTATAATTTAAATACTTTTCTTTATGAGCAAAAGAGATTACATTTTGAAGTCTTTTTCCCATAATAACAATCTTCCGATGGCGATTACTCGCCGCTTCAATAATTTCGCTAATCGTATATAAATGATCTGGTAAAACCGAAAAAAGGATTCGTTTTTCATTATGATTTATCACATCTTTAAAATAATCTACTAACCGATGTTTGGGCGATGTATGACCATTTTTTTCAGCAAAACTCGATTCACATAATAAACATAAAACCCCTTGCTTGCCAACATAAGCTATTTTACCTAAATCCATATCATAAGCTCCCCGCATGCTTGGATCAATAATAAAATCACCGGTATAACATATCGCCCCATCCTTAGTATTAACTACATACATAACCGCATCAGGGGTACTATGCGATACCGTAATTGGAAATATAGAAACTAATCCAAAATTTAATTTTTTATGAGGCTTAATTAATATAATATTATCCTCATTTACCCCATCTTCCTTTAATAAAAATTTTGTAAACTTTGTAGCATATACTTTTAAGTTGGGAATTTCTCTTAATAAATCATTAACACTTCCCATATTTTCTTTATGACCATGGGTTATAAAAAGTCCTTTTATCCGATTTTTATTTTTAATTAAATAAGTAAAATCAGGCATAATATAATCTATACCTAGTAAATTACCACTGGCAAATTTTAAGCCGCAATCAAAAACAAATAAATCATTATCAACTTCAATTACATAACAATTCTTCCCACTTTCGGCTAAACCACCTAAACCAAATATTTTTATTTTAGACATAAAAAATCACCTTGTATAATATAGTTTGTTACTAATTAGAGACTTACTACTATATTATATCCTTTCTATTAAATTTTTTTAATTTGGAGTCGTTTATTTGTTGATATAGCTAAAAGCCTCTGCTGGTGTTAACAACTCCTCTTTTAATTCAAATTGTATACATCATTGTGCCAAACTTTACTATTTCATATAATATTTCAAAATGTTTCAATTCTTTATTGAGACATTATAGTTGGCTTTGTTTTTATTTTTCTTCTAATTATTTATCCTGAATACTTCTAACAAATTAGCTATATACTATTAAAAACATAATATTGACAAATATATAATATTTCGCTATATTAATTATGTAAAAGCAATTTTGCTTTGGGGTTCGTGGTATCACGGACGGTAAGAACTGGTTTATCCAGTTCTTATTTTTTATTTTAAGGAAATGTTTTTATTTTTTTAATTACTACTATTTTCATCTATCCCATATCTTTATCAATAGATAAAAGTTTCGTAGGTTTATCACACCATTTTGACATTATTTCACCTCATATAAAATAAAAAGTCTTATTGCTTAATAAATTATATCAAAAAAAGCTTAATCAATCAAGCACCATTTAATGCCCGGTTAAGCTCTTATTTTCCTAATTTTTTAGGGTACCAATAGACACAACATACACTCCATCATCACGCTTATAAGAATAGCTTGTGCCTGTAAGTACAACCAAAAATGTCGGTTCACCACATTTTTTAATATCTATACGTTCTTTAAACTTTAATAAATTTTTTGCCGCTTCATCTATATAACCGCCACCCAGTTTGATTTCAATTGCTCCCCATTTTCCATTACTGGTTCTAAGGATAGCATCAATTTCAAAATCTTTTTCATCACGATAAAAAGTAATTTCTCCATATTGTTGCGTATATATTTTTAAATCTCGCATACAAAGTGATTCAAATAATAATCCAAATGTGTTTAAATCATTTATTAAATCTTGGGGTTTCATATCTAGGATTGCCGTTGCAAGTGAGGGATCAACAAAATATTTTTTAGGCTTAGTTCGTAATGAATATTTACTTCTAAAATTTAAATTAGTGGCATTAACATTTTCAATCACAAATAGTTTTTCTAATACATTTAAATAGTCATTTAAGGTTGGTCTTGATATATCAATGGCAAAGTTATTTTTAACATCTTCCTCAATTGTCGAAAGAGCCACTGGAGAAGCAATATTTCGAGCTAAACTTCTTAAAACATTTTGCATTTTTTCGGGATTTCTTTTGCCACCACCAACACGATTAACTTCTTCATGCACTAAAGCTTTAACATATTCTTTAGCAAATCTATACTTAGCATCACTTTTAACTTCTAAAGACGCTGGCCACCCACCTCTTACTATTATAGATGCTAAATCTTCTAAAGATAATGATGATACGCCGGAAATATTATTACCTTTTATTATATCGGAAAATGATACTTCACCCGTAGATTCACTAGACTCATATAAGCTCATAGGTCGCATTAATACTCTCGATATTCTTCCCGTTCCAGTATGCATTACTTTTCCTTCACTTGGTTTGGCTGAGCCGGTAAGAATATATTGTCCTTTTTGCCGAGAATGATCAACATCTGTTCTGATAGAATCCCAAACAACAGGATACATCTGCCATTCATCAAACATTCTAGGCTTTTCGCCAATTAAGAATAATGATGGCTTGGTATTATTTATTTCATCAAATTCTGCCTTTCGATCAGGATTTTGAAATTCTATAAAGCTTTTGGCATGATGAAACCCCGTGGTAGATTTTCCACACCATTTACACCCCTCGATTAAGACAGCTCCCATGATTTCCATAAGTTCATCTATTTCGGCATCTATAACTCTTGGTAAATATTTCATAGCTTCAACAGCTCCTTTATTTAAAAATTATAAATTAGGTTATCAAAAAAAGCAAATTTTATTTTACATTTTGAGAAAAAATCATTTTACATTTTAGGAAAGATTTATTTTACATTTTGAGAAAATAAATCTTTAAAAAAGGGGCTGTTGGGAAATTAAATAATTAATAATTTCTTAACAGTTTTTTTGTGTGATATTTAAAAACCTAGAAAATATAACACTTTCTAGGCATTTTGGGATACAATTATCTCGCTTAAGAAGTTGTATCACATAGGATATTTTAACATAAAAAGTTTACTTTTCATAATACTTTCAGAAAAGCGTATTGTAGAATTTGAAAAAACAGATAAATTTTTGTTTTTTTAGAAATTTCTGATGTTGAAAAAATAATTAAAAATATAATAAATTATTACAGGAAAATACACTATATTTTGCATAAAATTAAAGTTATTATATACCAAATTAAAATAAAAAGGCTATTAAGAAATTAATCACTTAATTTCCCAACAGCCCCTAATAAGTTAAAAGCATCGGACTTTCATATGTTCCATCACCACTTACATAGGTGATATCACTGGTTAAATAAAATACTGGTCTAACACTTTTTAATTCATTCACACTAGCTTTATTTACACCACTAGAATTAACATTAATAGCTTGATTGGTACTTTCAGCATCTCTAGTTAAAGTCCACATTCCGGCATCACTTAGTAACCAGTTATTGTTGTAATAATTATTATTTATCCATTCATCTTTATTAGAAGCAAAAGCAACATCACTTAAATATAATAAACCAAATTTACTAATTACTTCTAAATTGTCATTCGTGCAAAGTGAAACATTACTTATGCCATCATTATCTAAGCATTTTAATTCATCAGGTTGAATTTTTCTTTCCCCGACTTCCTCAGCATATATATCATTTGGCTTTAAATCGGTATTACTTATTCCCCCGATATACCAAGTAGCATCGAAAATTTTGGTTTGCCAACTTTCCGGAATAGTATTTAAAAAGGAACTATCATCACTATTATTTAAGGTTGTGAGTAAAGAACTTTTTTCCCAACCATTAGAACCATTACTATTCCAATAGTCCGTTTTAAATTCCGCATCAGTAATTAATTTAAGATGATTATCAATAACCCCAATTATCCGATAACGATTATTATTTAGACAAGCTGTACCATCAGAAAAACAGACATAATTATTAGGATTACTTCCCGCATAGCGATAACTATTATCATTAGCATCTACACTATTTCCATAAATATCCGTATTACTACCATCATGATAATATAAATTGTTTTCCCCTGGAGTTTTATAGGTACTAGCTATTTTATCAACAATACTTTTATTTTTCTTTTCCGGTTGAATTAAAGCTTGAGCTCGAAATTCTTTGCCTATATTTTGGGCTTGGTCAGTATTTAGATTAACTAATGTAACTTTTATATGCCATTCTTGTTCACTATTTCTAGCAATATCCCCGCTTGCTTCAATACTATGGGCTTCATCAATTGCTACCAAACCTTGTTTAGTAGTAATATCAAAACCTTGAATTGAACCAGTTGGAGCATCAACTGTAACATAATCAATTGTCTTATCAGCAATTTCCGTAACTAAATTACCATCTGGATCTTCAATTTGCAAAAGTAATTCTGGTTTTTCGGAATTTACGGTATATATAAAGGGATTATTTAAAATATTAAAATAGACAAAGTAATCTTGGCTTTCTATATCTTCACCATCTACTCTATTTAATATAGCTTTAACACTTGTTTCACTTACAAAATTTTTAGAACTACTTTTAAAATTTTCGTTAGTATCAATTGTAATAGCACTTCCCGCTTCAAAAGTTAAAGCATCAGTTGAATCAACTTCCATGTCTAAATTACCCCTAATACTATCACCATTTTGAGAGGCAAAGTAAGCATAAGTGGCACTCAAAACAGTTACTAATAACAACATTAAACAACAAATAATCACAACAGTCTTTTTCTTATTTTCTATATCAGTTTTATTCATTAAATCAAATCCTATCTTATTCTTAATCTAATTTTACACCAATAAAAATAGAAATTCAACTAAAACTGATTTCTAAAGAGGATATAAAAAAAGAAAGTAATCAACAATCTTACTTTCTTTCCTATATTTTTAACCTTCATTAAATAATGTGTCTGGTTCAATTTTAAGTTCATCATTATCCATTAATTTATCTTCTAAAGCTTCACTAGCATCATCATCAATTAAACCTTTTTCAAGTTCCAACTTTATATCACTATATTGTTTATAGCCTGTACCAGCTGGAATAAGTTTACCAATGATAACGTTTTCTTTTAAGCCTTGAAGATGATCTACTTTACCACGAATAGCTGCATCCGTTAAAACACGGGTGGTTTCTTGGAATGAAGCGGCAGATAAGAATGAATCGGTTTCGAGAGAACTCTTAGTAATACCTAACATAATTGGATTACCTTTCGCTGGAACTTTACCAGCCAAGATCACTGGTTTATTACCATCAGTAAATTCTCTTAAAGAAACGGTTAAACCTTCCACAAAGTCGGAATCACCAGCATCAGTAATTCTTACTTTATTAATCATTCTTTTAACTATAATTTCAATATGTTTATCAGAAATATCAACACCTTGAAGTTTATAAACTTTTTGAACTTCTTTTAAGATATATTCTTGAGCTGTAAGTGGGTCAGTAACAGCTAATAATTCTTTTGGAGCAATAACCCCTTCGGTTAATTTATCACCAGCTTCTACTTTATCACCAACACTTACCCGAACTTTCATATTGTAATTAGTTATATGTTCGTGACAACCAGCTTCATTTTCAATGGTAATATTATGTTTACCATTTTGTTCTTCAATTCCAATAACAGTTCCTGAAACTTCGGCAATCGTGGCTTTTCCTTTTGGTGTCCGAGCTTCAAATAATTCTTCAACTCTTGGAAGCCCTTGCGTAATATCATCACCTGTTGCAACACCACCGGTATGGAATGTTCGCATGGTAAGTTGGGTACCTGGTTCCCCAATTGATTGAGCTGCCATAATCCCAACCGCTTCGCCTTTTTCCACAATGTTACCAGTAGCCAAGTTACGACCATAACATTTTTGACAAACACCATTATTAGATTTACAAGTTAATACACTTCGAATTTCGACTTTTTTAATTCCTGCTTTTTGAACTTTGGCTACCACATTTTCGGTAATCATTTCCCCAGCTTCCAAAATAACTTCTTTAGTTTCCGGATTAACAATCCGCTTAGAAGCAAAACGACCTAAAATTCTTTCCGCTAAAGGTTCAATAACAGAATTATCTTTATCATTTAATAAATCATATACAACTAAACCTTGAACTGCTCCACAATCATAATCTTTAACAATTATATCTTGAGCAACATCAACTAGCCGTCTTGTTAGATAACCTGAGTCGGCTGTTCTAAGAGCTGTATCCGCATCTCCTTTTCGAGCCCCATGGGTTGATAAGAAGAACTCGGATACTGATAATCCTTCAATGAATGAAGAAGTAATCGGAATTTCGACGGTTGAACCATCTGGTTTAGCCATTAAGCCTCTCATCCCAGCTAATTGAGTAAAGTTAGAAATTTTTCCACGAGCTCCACTATTCATCATCATAAATAATGGATTATCATAGTTATTTTCACTAATAGCTTTTAATTCATCTTTAATATCATCAGTGGCTTTATTCCAAATTTCGATAACACTTGTATATCTTTCTTGTTCGGTAATTAAACCTCTTTGATATTGTTTATTAACTTTATCAACGCGAGTGCGAGCTGCTTCAATGATTTCTTCTTTTTTATCACTCCGAATTACATCAGCAATCGAAACCGTAATTCCAGCAATCGTCGAATATTTAAACCCTAAATCCTTTAATTTATCAAGCATTATAGATGTTTCTGTTGTTTTATATCTTTTAAATACTTGAGCAATTAATTGTCCTAATGTTTTTTGAACAAAAGGTTGAACTAAAGGCATCTTCGCAATTTCCTCAGGAATATTAACTCCCATCGGTAAGAAATATTTACTTGGTGTTATACCTTCAATATTTTCCTTAGTTCCTTCATTTACATAAGGAAAGGTATCTGGTAAAATTTCATTAAATTTAATTTTACCAACAGTTGTAACTAGATATTTATCTTGTTGTTCTTCCGTAAATAATTTATATTTAAAAGATTTTGCGGGAATAGCAATTCTGGTATGTAAAGTAATTTCTTTTCTTTCATAAGCCATTAAAGCTTCAAAAGGATCTTTATAAACATGACCTTCATAAGGTTCCCCAGCTTTTTCAATCGTTAAATAACAGTTTCCTAAAACCATGTCTTGGCTTGGAGTAACAATTGGTTTTCCATCTTTAGGATTTAAAATATTATTAGCACCTAACATTAAAATACGAGCTTCGGCTTTAGCTTCTTCTGATAAAGGAACATGGACAGCCATTTGGTCACCATCAAAGTCGGCGTTAAAAGCGGTACAAACAAGTGGGTGTAGACGAATAGCTTTCCCACCTACTAAAACTGGTTCAAAAGCTTGAATCCCTAAACGGTGTAAAGTTGGTGCCCGGTTAAGTAAAATTGGGTATTCGGTAATTACATCTTCAACAATATCCCAAATTGATTCATCCCGCATTTCAATTAATTTTTTAGCACCTTTAATATTGTGAGCTAAACCACGTTCAACAATCCCATTAATAACATGTGGTTTAAATAGTTCAATTGCCATTTCTTTTGGTAAACCACATTGATACATTTTTAAATTTGGACCAACAACAATAACGGAACGCCCTGAGTAATCCACCCGTTTACCAAGTAAGTTTTGACGGAAACGACCTTGTTTACCTTTTAACATACTAGATAAACTTTTTAAAGGTCGATTGCTAGCGGCGGTAATACTCCGACCCCGACGCCCATTATCAAGTAGAGAATCCACAGCTTCTTGAAGCATTCTCTTTTCATTTTGTACAATGATAGTTGGTGCTCCTAATTCTAATAATTTTTTTAAACGATTATTCCGATTAATAATTCGGCGATATAAATCATTTAAATCACTGGTAGCAAAACGTCCCCCATCAAGTTGAATCATTGGTCTTAATTCGGGTGGAATAACTGGTAAGACATCTAAAACCATCCATTCTGGACGATTACCAGATTCTTGGAAAGCTACTAAGCAATCTAAACGTTTAACTAACCGGATTCTTTTTTGACCAGTTGCGTTTTCTAATTCTTGGCGTAAATCTTCAACTTCTTTATCAATATCAACCAAACTTAACAATTCTTTAATAGCCTCAGCACCCATACCAACTTTAAAAGTATTACCATACTTTTCATAATAAGTTCGATATTCTTTATCTGATAATGTTTGTTTTCTTTCAAGAGGAGCTTGCCCTGGGTCAATTACCACATAACTAACAAAATATAATACTTCTTCTAAGTCCCGAGGTGACATATCAAGAACTAGTCCCATTTTAGAAGGAACGCCCTTGAAGAACCAAATATGGCTACAAGGAGCTGCTAATTCGATATGTCCCATTCTTTCTCGTCTTACTTTAGACCGAGTAACTTCAACCCCACAACGATCACAAATAATATTTTTGTATCTTAAGCGTTTATATTTACCACAACTACATTCAAAATCCTTAGTAGGGCCAAATATTTTTTCGCAAAACAAACCATCTTTTTCGGGTTTTAAAGTCCGATAGTTAATAGTTTCGGGCTTTTTTACTTCACCATAAGACCAACTACGAATTTTTTCCGGTGAAGCTATACTAACCTTTATTCCTTTAAATTTACTTACATCGATCATTTAAATCACCTACTCCCCATCTTCGATATCATTTATGGCGATATCACCAGGAAATTCTAAATCATCTAAACTAGATTCTTCTTCTTCGTCTTCCTCATCTTCATAAGGTGGATTTTCCGGTTCACTATATATAGGTTCTGAAACTATTTCATCATCTTTTTTAGGTGAATTAATTTCAATTTCATTTATACTGAAAGCCTCAGTATCATCGTCATCCTCTTCAATATCTTTAAATTCCACAACTTCATCATCATTATTTATTACTTGAACATCTAAACCTAAAGCTTGAAATTCTTTAACTAATACTCTAAAGCTTTCTGGTACTCCAGCTTGATTAATAACTTTACCTTTTACTAAAGACTCATAAACTTTAACTCGACCAACAATGTCATCAGCTTTAACAGTTAAAATTTCTTGTAAAACATGGCTAGCACCATAAGCATATAATGCCCAAACTTCCATTTCTCCAAATCTTTGTCCACCAAATTGAGCTTTACCACCTAAAGGTTGTTGCGTGACTAAAGAGTATGGACCAGTTGCTCTCGCATGTAACTTATCATCAACCATGTGATGTAATTTAACCATGTACATTATACCAACATTAACTCGGTTATCAAAAGCTTCACCAGTTCGTCCATCATATAAAGTAACTTTACCATCTTCACTCATGTTAGCATCTTTCATTTCAGCGGAAATATCATCCCAAGTGGCACTATCAAATACTGGGGTAGCATAATGAACGCCTAATTTTTTACCAGCCATTCCTAAATGTAATTCCAAAATTTGCCCAATGTTCATCCGTGATGGCACCCCAAGAGGGTTAAGCATAACATCAACTGGACGTCCATCTGGTAAATAAGGCATGTCTTCTTCTGGTAAAATCAAGGAAATAACCCCTTTATTACCATGCCGTCCAGACATCTTATCACCAACTTGAATTTTCCGTTTTTGAATGATATAAACCCGAATTACTTTTGATACACCAGCTGGTAGTTCATCACTATTTTCTTTAGTATAAACTTTAATATCATGAACTATGCCGCCAGCTCCGTGTTCAACTCTAAGTGAAGTATCCCGTACTTCCCGAGTCTTTTCGCCAAATATGGCATGAAGTAATTTTTCTTCACTAGTTAATTCTTGAACACCTTTTGGAGTAACTTTACCAACTAAAATATCCCCTTCACGAACTTCGGTTCCAATCCGAACAATACCACTAGCATCAAGATTTTTCCGAGCATCATCCCCAACATTAGGAATATCTCTTGTAATTTCCTCAGGTCCTAATTTTGTATCTCGACAATCAATATCGTAATGAGCAATATGTAAAGATGTATAAACATCATCTTTGACTAAACGTTCATTTAATATAACGGCATCTTCATAGTTATAACCATCAAAAGTCATGAATGCAACTGTTAAGTTTTTCCCTAAAGCCAGTTCCCCTTTATCAGTTGATGGTCCATCAGCAATAACTTGACCACGATGCACGACATCTCCTTCATGAACTAAAGGATGATGATTAACACAAGTAGAAGCATTACTTCTTTCAAAATTAGCTAAATAATAGGTATCTTTTCCTTTAGCAACTTTAACCACTATTTTTAAGCCATCGGCATATTCAACTACCCCATCAGCTTTACAAACAATGGTCGAACCAGAATCTCTGGCCGCAATATATTCTACACCGGTTCCAACAATTGGTGCCTCAGGTACTAATAATGGCACGGCTTGCCGTTGCATGTTAGCTCCCATTAATGTCCGATGGGCATCATCAAATTCCAAGAATGGAATACAACTTGTAGTAATAGAAACTACTTGACTTGGAGCCACATCCATGAAATTAACATTTTCTCTTTTAGCATAAACGTTATCACCATTAATCCGAACAATTACTTGATCTTCGGCAATTTTATTACCATCTAATTTGGTTGTTGCTTGAGCTATATAGAAGTCTTTTTCTTCATCTGCAGTTAAATAAACGATTTCCTCAGTAGCTTCGCCATTTATCACTTTACGATATGGTGTCATAATAAAACCATATTCATTAACTTTCGCATAACCAGCTAAAGATGTAATTAACCCAATATTTTGTCCTTCGGGAGATTCAATTGGACAAATCCGTCCATAGTGAGAGGCATTAACATCTCGAACATCCATCCCAGCTCGATCTCTTGACAAACCACCTGGTCCTAAGCTTGATAAACGTCTTTTATCAGTTAATTCGGCAATGGGATTAACTTGATCCATGAATTTGGACAATTGGCTAGACCCAAAAAATTCTTTTAAAGCTGCAGTTACTGGGCGAATATTAATTAAGGTTTTTGGTGTTACAACGTCTAATTCTTGAGTTGTCATTCTTTCCCGAATAACTCTTTCCATTCTTGCCATACCAGTTCTAAATTGATTTTGAATTAATTCGCCAACTTGTCTTACCCGTCTATTACCTAAATTATCTATTTCATCAACACTACCAATATTACTATGTAAACCAATATAATAAGATAGGGAAGCATAAACATCAGGAATAGTTAAACGTTTAATATCAACAGTAGTATCAACACCAATTAAATTAATAGTTTTCTTATCATCGGCTGGATCAACTACTTTAACTGTTTGAATAGTATCAATATCATCTAATTCTTCATTAATACTTATTTTCTTGACATTTAATCCTTTTTCAAATAAAGGTCTAATTTTTTCTAATATATCTTTAGTTATTACTGTATTACTTTCCACAATTACTTCATCATTATCAATAATTGGTTCAGCTAAAGTTAATCCAAGTAATCTATCTAAAACGTTAAGTTTTTTATTAAATTTATAACGGCCTACTTTAGCTAAGTCATAACGGAAACGATCAAAGAACCGGGTAATTAATTGGTTCTTAGCTGAATCTAACGTTGCTGGTTCCCCTGGTCTTAATTTTTCATATATTTCAATTAAGGCTTCATCAGTATTTTTTGTGCTATCCTTTTCTAAGGTATTTTTAATATAATCATTATCCCCAAAGGTATTTAAAATATCTTCATCACTTGATAAACCTAAAGCCCGAAGTAAAGTCGTCACAGTTACTTTTCTTGTCCGGTCAATTCTGACATATAAAACATCCCGAGCATCAGTTTCATATTCAAGCCATGTCCCCTTATTAGGGATAATTTCCCCACTTACAATCCGTCGGCCATTTTTATCTATTTCTCTTTTAAAATAAACACTTGGACTCCGAACTAATTGCGAAACAATTACTCTTTCTGCCCCATTAATGATGAAGGTTCCTGCTTCTGTCATTAATGGCATATCACCTAGGAAAATAGTTTGTTCTTTTACTTCCCCAGTTTCATGGATGAATAACCGAGCTTCCACTTTAAGTGGTGCCGCATAATTCACCATTCTTTCCTTTGCTTCCTTAATGGAATATCTAGGTTCATCAAAATAATAATCCCCAAATTCTAAGGAAATATTGCCCGTAAAACTTTCCACGGGAAAAAGTTCATCAAAAATTTCTTTTATTCCATCAGTTAAAAATTCTTGATAACTCTTTTTTTGAATTTCTAATAAATCAGTTAATTCTAAAGTATTTTTCGTCTTGGAAAAACTTCTTCTTTCACGATAGTCGCCAAATTTTTGGACTTTATAAGCCATGATATCACCCCATACACAATTTTTTTAAGACTATTTTTATTTATAAAAATAAATACGCCACCAATTTAAAATTCTAATTTAAGTCGCTCTTTTTGTCAACAAATTTCTGCTTTTACGACATAAAAACCTTTATTTTTTTCCATAATCGCCATTTTATATGTTGGTTCTAATTCTTTCATCAAAGATTTCACCCCTTGATCCTTGCGAACCACAAACCACAACTCACCCGATTTATTTAAATAAGTTTTCGCATTTATTAATATATCTAAGACAACTTTTTTCCCCGCTCTAATCGGCGGATTAGTGATGATTAAATCATAATGTTCCTGCACATTTTCGTAAATATTACTTATAAAAGCCGTGCTATTTACTTTATTTTCTTTTATATTCCTCATTGCGAGGTGCACCGCTCGTTTATTTACATCAATTAAATCAAAATTAACATTTAAAAGTTTACTTAAAACAATTCCGATAAAACCGTAGCCGCAACCAACATCTAAACCATTCTCAATTTCCTTTTTATTTTTTAAATAACTATCAATTAACACTCGCGAGCCATAATCAATCTTACTTTTGGAAAAAACACCATTATCACTGAAAAAAGTAAAAGGAGTTCCCTTTTTTTCAAATTTTAAAATCTTTATTTCACTCTTTAAGTATGGGTCATTTGTAAAATAGTGTTCCAAAGGCTCTTCCCCTTTTCCTGCGTATGTAGTTAGTATAGCAAAAATCGCCCTGAAAAGTCAATGTTTTTTTGGCACTTTTTTCACTTACATATTTTTACAAAATTATCTTTATTTTTATTACTAAAATAAGTTTTATTTTCCTTATTACAAACCACAACATTAAATTTTTCTAACTCATAATATTTACCAATAAGATTTTTTTCTTGGTCAAAAATATCTTTACTTTCCTCATTTAAAAGTAAATCAGCCAAAGTCAAACGAGTATCACTTATAACATACTTTAATTCATAAATATTATTCGCATCATATTTAATAAATATATCATCTAATCCATATAAATAATATTTTTTATCTATTACATAATCTTTAGCTTTATCTTCTTCATTATTAATTACTTCAATACTATATTTACTATAATCTTTTGGATACAATTTCGTATTATCTAAATTAATATAATTTATCCCTTTTTCTTCGCTTAAACTTTTAACTCTTCCCACCACGATTAAATCATCATAAATTCGATAATTTTTTAAATTATCTTTAGTTTTAATTCTAACTATCGATGATTGGCTAAACAAAACATGACCATTTAAAGAACTATTACCATTTTCATAAAAACTCATTTCAATCGTATCTATCCCAACAATTTTACTAACTTTTCCTTCTATTTTAACAAATCTATTTTTATAATCGGCAAATGATTCTAAAGCTTCCGATAAAAAAGAATTAACATTTATTAAATCTAAATCATCTTGAGCACAAACATAATTTTTTTCATAACCAACATCAACAACTAATTTTTTACCACAATCAAATAATCGATAAAAAATACTATCAAAAGTAATTACCTTTTTACTACTTACCACTTTTTTAGCATAAATAGGTATTCTTTTTAAGGTTATAGTTAAAAAATTATCAACCACAAAAGTACTTACCAGTATTAAAAATATACATATTATAGAACATATCATCTTATTTTTAAAAAGCTTTAATGTATTTAGAAAAATTACTATCAATCCTATAATAATTAAAATTAATCTTATTACAGAATAATTATTAATTAAAAATGCTCCCAAAATAAATAATAATCCCATTACAATTCCTAAATATTTCTTCATTTGCACCATTCTTTCTTACTTTTATTATAACCTTTTTAACTATTAAAAAACATTAAAAAATTGGTGAAATAAACCACCAATTTCTTACTTCATTAATTATTTTAATTAATTTAAAGCATCTTTTAATTTGCTTCCAGCTTTGAATGAAGCAACAGTCTTTGCTGGAATTTTGATAGCTTCTTTTGTTAAAGGATTAATACCTTCTCTAGCAGCTCTTTTTTTAGCACTAAATGTACCAAAACCAACTAAAGAAACTTTGCCATCTTTTTTAAGTCCAGCAGTAATTCCTTTAATAGTAGCATCTAAGGCACGAGCAGCATCAGCTTTAGTTAAGCCAGCTTCTTTTGCTATCATTTCTACTAATTCTACTTTAGACATGTTTCTTACCTCCCATACATTCTAAATTTATCTTAAGGACATTGTCCTTACATATTAAGATTAGCAAATCTTGTTTTTAAAATCAATAAAAAATAGTAATTTCCTTAAAAAATTACTATTTTTTGTCTAATTATACACATTTTTTTGACTATTATTTGACATTTTAAAGCACTATGGCTATTAAAGTATTTGATCCTTTATTCACTATTTTAGTTACAGTATCTTTTAATTTATAACGAGTATTATCGGGCATCATACTAAGTTTAGCTTGAATGCCTTCTTGAACAATATTTTCTAAGCTGCGACCAAAAATTTCACTTTTCCAAATACTTGTGGCATCTTTTTCATAATCTTGCATTAACCGATTAATTAATTCTTTAGATTGAACTTCACTCCCAATAATGGGTTCAAATGTTGATTCAACATCCACTTTGATCAGATGAATACTTGAAGCTAAAGCTTTTAATTTAACACCATAGCGATTACCTTGCTTTACTAATTCGGGAGTATTAAGTTTAAGTTCCCGGGTGGTCGGATAAACAATGCCATAACCAGTTGACTTAGCCATCTTAAGGGCTGACTTAATATTATCCATTTCTTCTTTATCAGTACTATAAGTAGAAAATATTTTCAAAAGTCCAGCTTTAGTTGTAACTGTATCACCCATGATAGATTTTAAAGTTTCCGTATATAATTCGTTCGAACTTTCCAAATTAACTGTAACAGTTCCTGTTGAAGCATCAAGTTCACTAATATAAGCTTTATTAATGTATGGGGAATCTTCAAAATGTTCTAAAATATAATCAACATCTTTAACTTTTTCCACACTAACCACACTTTCCCGAATCTTTTCCATATAATGATTTTTAATTTCATGCTTTATTGGTAAAACATGAACCCAATCGGGTATTGATACTTTAATATCTAAAACTGGAAATTCGTATAATGCAGCCTTTAAAATTTCCATTATTTCTTTTTCATTCATTAATTCGGCACTTATTGGCATAACAGGAACTTCGTAATTTTCACTTAAACTTCGGGCTAAGGCAACAGTTTCGGTATTAGTTGGATGCACACTATTTAAAATAACGATAAAAGGTTTACCAATTGTTTTAAGTTCATTAATAACTTTAGCTTCTGCTTCTAAATAAGCATCCCGTTTGATTTCACCAAAAGAACCATCAGTTGTTACCACAATCCCTATTGTTGCATGATCTTTAATAACCTTTTCCGTGCCAATTTCTGCTGCTTCGACAAAAGGAATAGCATCTTCAAACCAGGGACTTTTCACCATACGCGGATTTCCTTCTTCATCAACAAACCCATTGGCCTCCGGTATAACATACCCAACACAATCCACTAATTTAACATTAGTTGAAAATTCATTAATCTTGATATTTGCCCCATTACTAGGAACAAACTTAGGCTCGGTTGTCATAATTGTTTTACCTTGGGCACTTTGAGGAATCTCATCTAAACACCTTTTCTTTTCATATTCATCAGTAATATTAGGAACAATTAAATTTTCAATAAACCTTTTAATAAAAGTTGATTTACCAGTCCGCACTGCTCCTACGATACCTAAATAAATTTCACCATTACCCCTCTTGGCAATTGAAGATATTATTTTTTCTTTTTCCATAAGCCACCAATCTTTCTTTTAAACTTTATGATAATTAAATAAAGTTTATTCCAAAAGTGAAAAGGACTCGAATGAGTCCCAGAAATGTATATAAATTAGTTTTTTTAAATCGTCATAGATTTTCTTCTACGACTCCACGACAACATCTTCAATGTCATCAGTGTTTGTTGGTGGTAAATAAATTGCCATATGCCCATCTATGTGGTCTTCCGCATAGATATAATTTAAATTATAATATCGATCCTTTCCTTGGCATGACAAATTATATCCCATAAAAATCTGTTTTTTCATTTTTTATACGAATGAAACTCTCTACCCTACCTTTCTTCATTTTTAATATATCCCAATTTTATTTTCGCAAAATATGAGTCCTATTTTAGGATTTTTAATTTAAATTCTATTTGAATTTTTGTGAGCATTACCTTTTGTTTTAATTCTTATGTTTTATCGGATTTTATAAGCATTGTAACATTTTTTCTATAGTTTTATTTTAGATATTTTTAGCATTACTGCTGTTTTTGTCTTTAACTTTATTTTAGATATTTTTAGACACTACTGCTGTTTTATATTTTTGTTTTACTTTGATGGATTTCATCTAAATACTTTTAAATCCCTTTTTGTTTGTTTTAGTTTTGGTTTAATAAGGTAATTCTGTCATAACGCCTTGCATACCGTCATACTTTAACGTTAATTCTGGTGCAAAGTTAATAACATTGCCTAATCCAGCGGCACTAATAGTATAATCTTGCGATTGAGCAAAACTTACATTACTTGCTGCATGTTGATAGCTTCCCCAGATTTGTCCATAGTCGGAATAAAGCAACGTTTCTGCATCAATAATAAGTTCTAAAGCATCAATACTATCATTAACTAAATTCATTGATATACCAAAACCTTGGTCTTGTACTGAAACATGCGAACTTGTTGGTGCATAATCGACATAACTATAATTTGAGGCTCCCTTTTTTCTATAAACTTGGGTTCCAGATTGCGAATCTTCAAGAAGAGCCACATTCCAAAAACGCATACCCATGACATCATAAGATCGAACAGCTGGCGACCTTTTCCAAGTCGCATTAAAAGTAACTGAATAGCGATTATTACCAAGAGGAACTGCTGATAAATGAATTTTTTTATAATTTGTTTCATGTGAGGTACTTGCCTCAGCTACTTCATCAGCTAAATTATATTCATCTTCGGTAATTTCCGTCCAAGTATAACTATCATTATTTGGATTTAAACTAACACCTTTATAGTAAGTTGTCGTATTATTTGCTTTTTCCAAATCCATGGCTAAGTACTTTTTAATTTGTTCATCAGTCATGATGCTAATATGAGCTTCACTAAATACATTACGTAAGCGAATATATTCATCCGTCGTTAAGTCGTAAGCTTTTACTTTGGTCGTAAATAATGAAAAACCAACCGCACTTATAGCCAATGGTATTTGCCATTTTTTCACATCTATCACTCCTTTCCGTCATTCATCATAAAATAAAATTGGGTGATAAGCAAGCTACAAAATGGCGAATTGAAATTCTCCAGTTCAGAGAACTAATCATTTTATTGATTTTAAGACGCTTAACGCATATTCCGACTGTTCAAGAAAATCATCACATTTACCCTTATAACAATCTAATCTTTGACTTTTAAAATAATATTTATAATAATTATTTATTTTATTTTCGTTACTATAAATATAAGTAACAAAATTATATTGATAATTAATCTTATACACTTTATTTTGATTTTCAAGAGAAATAGTAAGGATTTTATTCTTTAAATCAAATTGTAAAAATATTTCTTTAGTTTCTTTTTCAAAATAATTGCTTTTTTTATTATAGACAAAGCCGTTATTTAATAATTTAATTTCATTAAAATTATTTATATTCCACTCATCATTAATACTCTTTTTATGTTTCAAATATAGCAAATTAATATTAGCAAAACTTTTCTCTAAAGATAATTTATTCTCATACTTATGTTTTTTATTATCCTCATCAACATTCTCAATTACTAAATATAAATTTTTCTTTAATGCTTTAATAGTTCTTTCCGTAAATATTTCATCATAACCGTATAGTTCTTCTACCATAATACTTTCGGTTAATTCATCGCTTTCATAAAGAATAACTTTATCACCATTAAAAATCGTATATAGAATAACTTTGGTTTCTACTGGTTCATAATCAACATTATAAAGTTGTATACCATGAAGAAACAAAACGTTCTGAACTTTGGATTGCATAAAAATTCCACTTTTCACCAGTATTGTTTTATTATCAGATTTTATATCATAAACAATAATCGTATTAAAGTTAGCTTTAAAATATAGTACTAAGTAAATAAAGAAAATGAGAATTAAAATTTTAATGATGTTATTCCAAATGAATTTAATACACCTAATAAACTGTTTTCTAAAATTAAATTTCTTCTTGGGAATTGTTCCATCTAAGAAAATTTGTACATTAATATCTAAGGCTTTCGCTATATCTCTTAAAACTTCTAAGTCAGGTCTACTTGTACCTCGTTCCCATTTAGATATAGTTTTATTGGAGACATGAATAATCTCAGCTAATTGAGCTTGAGTTAAACCTTTTTCATTTCGATATTTGGAAATTATTTGTCCAATATTATTGTTAATTATCGCTTTATCAGTATTATTACCCTTTTTATCCACTTTCACATCGCTTCACCGCTTCTAATTTTATCATAAATTACAATATTTTAGCAAATTTTACCAATTGTAAATAAAAACAGAAAGCATTAACTTTCCATTTTAAAAATCAAAACATTTTTTCAACATTATTAGGTACTTTATCTTCGACTATTTTACTAATTATCCGATCACTTTGTTCTTTACTCACCTTTTTACCAGTCATTTTACTTAAAGTATCAATGACTTCTCTTAAAGTAGCTTCATCTTTCATATTACCATTTTGTAATTTTTGAGCTAAAGATAAAATGGTATTTTTATCGACCTTGGTTTTCCTTTCTACTTTTTTAAAAAAATCGTCCCCAAATTTCATTGTTCCTCCTAGCATAATTATATGCACCTTAAAAAAATACGTTAATTAAAAAATAAAAAATTACATATACATTAGTAGGAAGTGAATTATGTTTATAAATTTTTTTAATATAATTAAAGACATGTTATTTTTTACGGGAAGTTATTCGAATAATGTTTTTCCCGAACCTCTTACAAGTGAAGAAGAAAGTAAATATATTGATTTAATGCTTAAGGGTGATAAAGAGGCTCGCAATAAACTTATTGAACACAACTTAAGGTTAGTTGCTCATATTGTCAAAAAATATGAACCTAAAAGTGGCGATACTGATGATTTAATTAGTATTGGTACTATTGGTTTAATTAAGGGAATTGATACTTATAAGAATAATAAAAAAACCAAGATTACTACGTATGCAGCTCGGTGCATTCAAAACGAAATATTGATGCACTATCGCAGTAATAAAAAAATGGGAGCTACCGTTAGTTTAAATGATTCAATTGGCTTTGATAAAGAAGGACAAGAAATAAGCTTAATTGATATCTTGAAAGATAAAAGTCCGGACATTAGTGATGAATTACAAATAAAAGATAATATTAATTTATTAGCTAAATATATAAAACTTTTAAATCCCAGAGAAAAAGAAATTATTGAAAAAAGATATGGTTTATATAATCATCCCGAACAAACTCAAAAAGAAATTGCTAAAGAATTAAAAATTTCAAGGAGTTATGTTTCCCGCATCGAAAAAAGAGCACTAACTAAAATGCTCCGTGAGTTTATTAAAAATAAGAATATTAGTTAAAATGAATCGATATTTATTTTAACCCTATTTAGTTTTTTTAAATAAGCAAAGGCTTGCACTAAAGTTCTAATTGCTCCGGCGGTACGCCCATTTTGACCAATCACGGTTCCCATATCGCTATTATGCACAATGATTTCCAAAATTTCGGTATCTTCATCCGCAGCAAAGCTTTCAACTTTAACCATTTCAGGTTCTTTAACAATACTTTTAACTAAAAATTCTGTATAACTAACTATATCCATAATTATTTTTCCTTTTTAGTAGCTTTTTTAGCTTTACTTTCAGCATATTCTTTTAATATACCTTCATTTTTTAAAATATTACGAACGGTTTCAGTTGGTTCAGCTCCATTATTAAGCCAAGTTAAGATTTTATCTTTTTTTAAAGTAATTACGGCTGGATTTTTAACAACATCATAAGTTCCCACTTCATCAATAAAACGTCCATCTCTTGGGCTTCTCGCATCAGCTACAACAATCCGATAAAAAGGTTTTTGCTTTGCTCCCATTCTTTTTAATCTAATTTTAACTGCCATGATATCCTCCTCCTTCTTAATTTTTAATATACTATAATTAATTTATGGTGTCAATAAATTTTAGTTGATTTAATTCATTTTTTACCGAAAATAAAAAGAAGGATTAAATCCCTCTTAATCGACCATAACTTTTTTAATAGCAACAGCTAAAATTCCGGTGCTAAGTAAAGCAAGTCCTGCGATAATCGCCGCATTATCAAATGTATCTGGATTGGTTGCTAAAACTTCATCTAGTACTATTGTTTTATAAGTTACAGTAACTAATACATTTCCCTCAGGCATAACAAAGGTATTATCAGCACTTACTGGAATAACTGTACCATCTTCGGTCGTAATTTTTATTTCGCCTACTTCATAACCAGCACTTGGAGTTAAAGTAAGAGCTACTACTTCGCCAACCGCAGCATTACTATTAACAGCAATGGTTCCATTTTCAGTTGGTCCAGCCGTAATATTATAAACTTTACCAACTACACCAGAAACAGATTGACTAGTTTGGGCACTTAAATATTTTTTACCTACATCTTGGTTGAATTTTCCACCTATAACCACGATTTCATCAGTAGCATTATCACTTTCATCGCCATAAGCAAGAACTCCGCCATCATTTGTGGTAAAATCGCCGCCTTTAACTTCAACTTTAGCTACATTAGGATATGTACTTTCGGTATTATCAACAATTATTCCCACACCAGAAGGTATATCAATTTTTTTACCATCTTTTACAGCATCGCCGGTATTAATTGTTTCACCCGCGGTACCATTGGCTGTGATATTACCGTTAACAACACTTACTGTTCCTTGACGAGCAACAATACCAACTTTACCAGTAATATTACCATTATTTATAGTAAGCGTTCCAGTTTGAGGTTGATAAATTGCCGCATTACCAGTACTAGTTAAGTTACCACCATTGATAATTATTGTTGAGTTTTTCGTATCTCTTCCATTACCGGCAACAGCAAAAGCTTCAGCTTTAATTACGCCGCCATTGACCGTTAATTTTTGATTTTCACCAAAAACGCCAATACCATAACTTCCGTCTACCGTAGCACCATCTTCAAAGACTAAACTAGCTTTACCATCATACTCAGTATGATTAACTAATCCAACCGCAATCGTAGATTGAGTGGTATTAGTAGTAGTATAAAGTCCACCTTTAATAATACCGGTTCCTTCTTGAACTACAAGGGCTGGTAATTGATTGGTGTTTTCAATTTTACCTGTTTTTTCAACACTAGTATCAACAATAGTTAAGGTAACACCTTTAGCAATGTAAAATGTTCCATACGTTGCAATACTAGATGTAATGCTATGTCCATTTAAATCAAATGTTAAATTAATAGGACTATTATTTTTAACAGCTGTTACTTCTGTATTAGTTATATTTTCTAATAACTTAACTGTCGCTCCTTCAGTTGATTCTGAGAAAGCATCATTAATTGCCGTACAATATTTTTTACTTCCATTGCTAAAATCAATTTCAGCTTGAGCACCAGCACTATCTTCGGTACAATTAGCTGCGAAAACATTTGGTAAAAATAACATACTAGCCATTAAACCAACAAACAATTTTCTTCCCATTCTATTCTCCTCCTATCCTAATAATAGGATACCATGCCACACCAATAATATCAAGCACTAAATTTTTTATTAGACAAAAAAATGTCCCATTAATTTTAAGGACATTCTTTTAATATTATCTTTGTTTCGTTAATTTATCTTCCTTGATTAAATCATTGATATAATCTATAACTTCTTCTGTATAATCATCACCATTTATTAAGGCTAATACTCGATTTTGCCAAGCTTCAACTGTGCTATGGTAAACTCTTCGCACTGGAAAATCTGGTTCTTCTTTGATTAATTTTATTATTTGTTGCCGATCTAAATGACAAACTTCTAAGAAATTATTTAAATTAACAACATAAGTTGCGACATATTTTTCTCTTTTTTCTTTATTAAGATATTCAAATATAACTACTTTATTAGCATAAATTAAACCATGAAATCCCGTGAATTTATCAATTCCATAAACTTTATATAAATAAGGTGTACTTTCTAAAAAATCCCGACATTCATGTCTTTTTAAAGCATAATTAACCCCATCTATTTTTCTAGCCTCAGTATTTTCTTCGCTTTCCCTATCATTACCACTTGTATTTTCACGGTGCCCATGTGGAAAAATATTAAACTTCGTAAATAACTCTTGTTCTTCTTCTAATCTTTTTTGTAAATTATTAATTAAATTAATATTATCTTTATTTAAATAATTAAAGTTTTCATAATTATATCCATATCTTTTTAAAAGACGATTAAATTCTTCTTTTTTAGTATTGATATCTATTACTTTTATTTCAGGATGACTTTCTAAAAATAAATTATATTGTCTAACTAATTCATTAAAATCTATATTTCTAACTTTACTTAATTCATTATAGATAGCACAACTAGTTTTATATTTTCTTTTATTAGTTTTTATTTTATTAACCGCTTCAATATATTTATCAAGATAATGAAGATATTGAACTACACTTGGGTCATACTCATAATTTGTCATAACCCCATTTAAGATATTATAGGCAATGGCCAAACAAAGATTATCGTAAGGAATAAAAGCTTCGATGTCTTGAATAGTAAATTCTTTATCTAAAATTCGTTTTAAATATTTAACTCCATTTAAAGCGATGTTGGTTCTTTCTCTAGCTATTTTTAAATAAGTATTAAAATCAATGGCATTATAATATTTTTTATAAGCAACACTAGTACTATCATAATAAAGAGAATCTTTTCCCTTTATTTCTAAATCATTAAGCCGGTTTATTTCCTCTTTTAAATATTCACTGATATTCCCAATTATCTCATCCTCAGTTGTTCCCTCAGGATTATTATGACAAAATTCTACAAACCGTTTATCAAAATCCCCCGTATGGGTATTAACTAAAAGATAATTTTGCACAAAATCATAAAACGAAAATTTAATAACTTTCTTAGTATTATCTTGATTATAATCATAGGCTAAAGCTGGATTATAAAACTCATATGGATAAAATTCTTTTAACACCGTAAAAAAATTCTTTTGAACAAAATCTTTATATAAATTAACCTTTTTTCGATACAAAGAATTTAAAGAAAAATCAGCATTTAATTTGCGAGCATCCACATCATTACTACAATTAATAGTTATTTCGGAATTACAAAAGCATTCATTTATAACCTCTTCTATGGAAAATATGTCTTTTAAAATCATTTAAAAACCCCCTTAAGACAAGGGGTATTATAGCATCTTTACCTAGATGTGTCAAATTTTAGTGAACAATAATATTTTTGGAACTTTCTAGTTGCAAAACAATCTTGGCATCAGGATTATGATGAAGAATTTCTTTTTTGCCATCGGTATCAGCATCAATATAAACATCATTAACATTATTAATTTCAATACTACCTAATAAGGTTTTAATAACCGAATTATTTTTTATATTTACATTTTTAAGAGCAATATCTCCCTGAATATTATTTACTGATATTTTATCAGTTACCTCAAAAATATTAATATCACTATCGACGGCTCTAATATCCGCATTTTCAATACTGCCCAAATCAACATTTCCCTCATCGGCTAAAATAGTTAAATTACTAACCTTTAAACTCGAAGCAATAATATCTCCAAAACTAGAATAAATTTTTAAATTTTCTAAATAATCATCAGGAACAAATATTTCGACATAATCATTATAATCACAAAAACCATAACAAAAATCGAGATCATTATACGTTACATTAAGAGCATTATCCTCTAATTTAATTTTGCCTTTTTCCCGAGGACTATAAATATTGACCGTGATTAAATCATCACTTGCTCGACTAAACTTAATATCAGCACCATAAATATCTAAATTTAAATCTTTAACTTCATCTTGTGAAAAACTTTGACTATTAATTAACTTTTCTTGAAAATAATAATGGTCTGATGTTACTAAAGCTAAAACTAAACTTCCACTTAAAACTATAATACTTAGAAATATAATGATAGCTAAATATATTTTAATTCTCTTCTTCTTCATTTCTTATATCCTTTACTATGTCACCAAAGGCTAAAACGGCTATATAGATTAACCAAACTAACCAAGTAGTCCTAACACTTTTACTAATTATACTTAAAATACCAAAAATAAAGGTGGCAATAACTCCTGAGATAATAATAAATTTTAAACTTAAATTACTACTTTTCTTATTGATATTAAGAACAAAATAAGTAATAAAAGCAAAAGCTAATAAAAATAAAGTCAGAGCAATTATAATCATAAAACCTGAACTAATTATATTTATTTTTTCACAATAAATACCAAAGATTACATCAATAATAATTAAGAAAATACCCCCGACTAAATAAAGTGGTTTACCCGTTTTAACTTTCTTATTATCACTATTTTCTAAGGGCATATCTAAAACTTTACTAATATTTATTAAAACATCAGAACTAGGTTTAATGACCCCCATTTCCCATTTAGCTATTGTTTTATCACTAACATGAATTAACTCAGCTAATTTCTTTTGGGTTAAATTATTTTTAAGGCGATATTCTCTAATTAACTTTCCATAATTCATTTTTATTCACTCCTATTATACATTCTTTTAACTCTTGCTATATTTTCCTCAGTATACCCTGCTAATGCTTTAGGACATTTAATTACTAATGATTCAAAAATTTGTTGAATTAAAAAGGTATTCTTTTGATTATCTGCTAAAGATAACCCCGTATAAACTTTCCCATCTTGACTAACAATATATAAAGTTTTGGACATAATGCCCTTTATTTTAAATTCTTTTATATAAAGCCAAACTATATCTTTATAAGGAATTATTTCTAAACCATAGGAATTATTAATAAAATAATTAGGAGTTAAATAAGTTTCTTCTTTATTATATATTATTGTATCTTTACTATTTAATTCATAATCTATATCTTTTAATTTTTCTTTATATAAAGCAAAATTTCCTTCATGTTGTTTTTTATAAACAAAATAACCATATAAAAATATAACACCTATAACAACTAAAATTAACGAAATAATAATATTAATTAATAACCCCGAATTAAAAGGATTAGATATTGTATCTAAATAATAATCTCCAAATAAATTACTAAATTCTTCTTTCGTTATCTTTTTATCAGGATACATTTCGTTATAACTTTCTAAAGCTAAGTCTTTTAAATCCTCGGGGATTAACTCACTCATCCCATAAATAGGAATCGGAGCCGGAGCATTAGTGATATCTTCATCATGGGAAAATTCATAAATCATATTTAAGTTTTTTCGCCCATTGTCATTCATCTTGGCAATATAAACATAATCACTATCAAAAATCATATACATCTTGGCATCAGTTTTATCTTCCTCCGCAAAATAATCCGTCATAAGGGAAACATCCACAAAGGCATAGGTTCCCTCTTTATTTACTTCGTTAAACTTAAGGGGCAAATGACTCTTTTCTTTATAGACATAATAACCACTTGAAAGAATTATAATGGCACTGACTAATAAAAAAAGGCTTAAAACAAGAAGGCTAGTACCCTTTTTGACTAACTTCATAATTTTAATTTTTTGCATATTTATCCACCTATCCCAATTATATATTGAAATTTAAATTATTTAAAGTAATAATTTTTATGATATTTTTTCAATACTTTCTAAATAATAATTATCATTTATAATTTGATAATTATATTGATATGTATCATATTTGTCCCATTCAATTTTGTCAAGGTCTATTTTTGCTAACCGTTCCCCAATTTCTTTTTCATCAACATCTTTATAATAATCAAAGTATGTTTCTTCTTGTTCTTCTTTTTTAACTCGATAAGCCATTTTTAATGTAATTCTAAGGTTGGTACTATTGGCATCAGCACTAATTAATTTATAAAGGATAGCTTCTCTATCATCATCTTCTTGGCAATTTCTTTTTAAAGTTATATCTTCCCCATTATACCGAATATTATAAATTGCCCCGAGAGCATCACTCCCAATAAGATTATTTATATCTTCTTCTTTTAAACTAAAATCTAAGAAACTTTTAGCTAAGATATTATTTAATTCTTCTAAATTATAGGTAGTTTCCTCTTCCTCAGTACATAAAGAAACTGGTTCTTTTTCTAAAGCAATATATACTTTTTCTAAAGTACTTAAATCTCCTTTAAAATCCTTTAAATATATCTTATCTTTTAATGAGGGAATATCCCCAAAATCATCTACATATCCTTTTAAAGTCAAATTTATTCTGGTATCATTTATTTTAATTTCTTTAAAAGGTTCTTCGACATGGCGATTACTTCTTATTTGTCTAATCATTAAAATCGCTAAAATTATAAATAAAATCCATAATATAAATAAACAAACATTTTGCGTTTTACTAAGAAGAGGTCTTTTCTTTTCCATTTACTTCACCATTAACAGAATATCATAAGTCGAATATTTATTCAATAATATAAAAAAATGATATTTCTATCACTTTTCTAACTCTTTTATAACGACAGTTGCCGGCACAATTTGGGTATTATTTAAGGTAATTTCCGCACTAGTAGTTTTTAGTTTTTCCACCCAACTAACCGGAATAGTCCCTTGGTTATAATGGACTACTTCTCCACCTAAAGTAAAGGTTTGATATTTAGTATATTTTTTACTATTTTTAGTTACTTTAAATTTATATTGGATTATATCCGTGCCATTATAAACAATAGGTTCAAGTACAATTTTATAGGAAGCAACTACTTTAATTTGATAAGATGCTAAAATTTCTTTTTTATCTTTCACGGTAATGGTAACATTTCCTTCTTTTAATCCCGTTACTTCTCCTAAATTAGTTACTTTTGCTAAATTTTTATCACTACTTTGCCAAGTTAGTTTAGCATCATCTTTTGGAGGTGTTTCTAAAGTAAGAGATTCCCCCACCATTACTTCCTTTATCTTTGCCTCTTCAATTTTTTCCCATTTAGCTTTTAACGTTATATTATCTTCCACAGGCTTTTTAAAATCATATTCTTGATTATTATAATACCAAGCTATAAATTTATAGCCATCTTTAATTGGGTCTTCTGGCTTAGTTAAAAGCTCGCTTTTTCTTATCTTACTAGAATTAACCTGACTTCCTCCTAAACTATCAAAAGTAATAGTATATTCTTGATGATAATTGTGATAGATTATTACACTACCAATTAGGAATATTCCCAAAAAGATTTTCCAACCAATTTTTTTCATCTTGACCTCCCTGGTTTATTTAATTGCTTTTCTTTAAACGTCTAAATAATTTAGTTATTTCCATGACAATTATAACGGTTAAAGAAAGGATAAACAAGACAAATATATCATTTAAAGGAATACTACTAGTTTCTAAAATAGTACTTAAAAAAGGGACTTCCATAACTAAAAATTGTAAAATAATACAAAGAGAAATAGCAATAGGGACAAATAAATTTTTGTTTCGATAAACTACTATTGATTCTTTTTCACTGCGACAATTTAAAACATGAACATTTTGGACAAAAACCATTAAACATAGAATATAACCACGAGCGACAACAGGATCCATCTTGACTTTATTAATTAAGATTACCCATAAAACTAAAACAATCGCACTAATGTAAAGACTAGATACTAAGATTTCTCTAATCATTTCTTTATTAAATAAGCTTTCTAAAGGATTTCTAGGGGGTTCATCCATAATGCTATCGGTTGCTAGTTCAAAAGACAAGGCGATATCTTGAAGCCCATCGGTAACAACATTAAGCCATAGTAATTGAATAGCAATAAGGGGCATTGGTAAATTAAATAAGATAGCTAAGATAAAGAAGAACACTTCGGCAAAGCCACAAGAAACTAACATATAACAAATTTTCCGAATATTATTATAAGCATTTCTGCCTTCTTTTACCCCTTCCACAATCGATAAAAAGTTATCATTCATTAAAATCATTTTCGCATTTTCTTTGGCAACATCTGTGCCACTTCCCATGGCAACTCCGATATTCGCCGTCTTTAATGCGGGAGCATCATTGACACCATCCCCTGTAACGGCAACAAACTCACCTCTTGCCTTTAAAGCTTCGATGATAGCATATTTATCCATGGGACTAACTCGAGCAAATATCTTTTTTTGAACAATAAATTCTTGGAATTTTTGACTTTTTTTATCTTTAAATTGATCTAAATCTTCTTTGGTCGCTAGTTCATCAGGGCTATTAATTAATTCTAAATCTTTTCCTATTTTATAAGAGGTAAGTGGATGGTCACCTGTAATCATTAAAACTTTTATCCCTGCCTTTTGGCAAGTTTTAATCGCATCAATGGACTCTTCACGAATTGGGTCAATGAAACCAACCAAGCCATCAAATTCTAAATCATGTAAATCGGCAACCGTATATTCTTTTTGTTTTTTTAATTTGCCACTGGCAACAGCAATTACTCGGTAACCATCACGAGCTAAATCTTCATTCATTTTACTAATTTGTTTTTTTGGTTCTTTTTTATTTAGCATTTTTAAAATAACTTCTAATGAACCTTTTACCGTACAATAAACTTGATTTTTCTCTTGATAAAAAACGGCGGAATATTTATTTTCTGATTCATAAGGAATCATATTAATAATTGAAGTCTGATCATCTTTTTTAATTTTAGCCTTTAATCCTAAATATAAAAAGGCAATATCAATGGAATCTCCATGGTCATTTCCATTTTTTATATCAATAGTTGCTTCATTATTTAAAACCCCATGAAAAACTAATCGTTCAATTTGGTCATTGTAGCCGACAATTACCCCTTTCGCATTATAACCACTTCCCGTTACTTCATGATGAGTTCCATCTTTTAAAACTAAAACTTTCGCTGTTTGTTCATTTTTAGTCAGAGTTCCCGTTTTATCGCTCGCAATAACTGTACAACTTCCCAAGGATTCCACCGCATTTAAATTTTTAACTAACACTTTCTTTTTAAACATCCGATTAGAACCAATCGTTAAAGCCATAGTTTTAGCAAGCGGTAACCCCTCGGGCATGGCTGAAACGGCTAAAGCTACCACGACTAAAAATATTTCACTAACCTTGGTTCCTTTACTTACCAAAATAAGAGCTAAAACAAGCGAAATAAGCACAATCGCCACACTAATTTGTTTGGTAAATTTATTCATTCTAATTTCTAAAGGTGATGGAGCTTCTTCGACGGCATTGACCGCCTCAGCAATTTCCCCAAGCATGGTATTAACACCAGTTTTGACAACCACAGCTAAAGCTCGACCACTTAAAACACTACTTCCCGCATAAAGCATATTGGGATAAGATAATTCATTACCTTTAGCATTTTTTAAAACAATATTTTCTTTACTAATAGCGACACTCTCGCCAGTTAAAGAAGATTCATCCACGGTTAAATTTTTGGCTTCAATAAGCCGCATATCAGCAACAATCTTATTTCCACTAGTAAGAACGACTATGTCCCCAGGAACTAAATCACTCGAAGCCACCACCACTTCTTCATTATCTCTTCGCACCGTTACTTCAACTTTTAACATATTTTGAAGAGCTAAAGCATTTTTCTTCGCCTTTAATTCTTCAATAATCCCAATTATTAAATCAACTGCAATTATAAAAAGAATTGCTAAAGCATCAACATACTCCCTTGTAAAAAAAGAAATAAGTACTGTTGCTAACAAAATAAGAACTATTGGTTCTTTAATTTCTCTAATTAAAATATCAATTACCGTATCTTCTTTAGCTTTGGGCAATTCATTTTTGCCATACTTCGCCCTTAGCTTTTCAACTTCTTCTTTTTTTAACCCCGTTTCTCTTGTCTTTAAGTTCTTCAAAACTTCTTTAATATTTTGCTTATGAAATGTATTATTCATCTCCTAGTATCACCTTTTAAAATTTTATCATAATAAATAGGTATAATCAATTTACATTTTAGCAATAATAATTTACGAAAGGACTGATAAAAAATGAAAGATTTACCCCAAATGATATCCACGAAAGATGCGGCTTACTTAAACGATATGTTCAACTGGAATATAGTTACTGCTAAAAAATTTGACCATTATCTTGATTTAGTAAGTGATGAGGAACTAGAACAAAAACTAGATGAACTCATTGAAATGCATTTAGCTTTCGCGGAAGAAATCATTCAAATTATGGAGGGAGGCTTAAGCCAATGAATGATAAAGAAATAATCATGGATGCCTTAGAATGTGAAAAGAATATGGCGGTTAATATGACTTATGCTTTAAATGAAGCAAGTGGTGAAAAATTATATAATGAACTTTTTAATATGTTTGAAGAAATAAGTGAAAGTGCTAAAGAATTATATAATCTCGCTTATAAGTTAAATTATTATACTTTAGAAGCCGAAAAAACTACCAAGCTCGAAAAGAGCATTAAAAAACTAACGCAAGACTTGGAGGCTTTTAACGAAGAATAAAAAATCACTAAGTAATCGCTTACTTTAGTGATTTTTTATTATCTATAAAATTAATTTGAGCTTCTTTTATCTTCTTTAATCTGGTTATTTTTAATTTTTTATTACCAATTACAAATAAATAATTGCTAGTTGACTCCCAAATAGCTAGCCAACCTAAAATTAGGATAATTTCTGAAAATAATACAACTTTATTAAAAATAATATAATATAAAACTAATAAAATTATCCCTACTCCAAATAACATAATTTCTTTCCCATACTCTTGATTTAAATAAAATTCTTCATCTTGAATATACATTTGATAATTAGTTCTAATCATATTTATCATTTTTTCTTCATCAGCTTTAGTTATCTTAAAATCACAATAAATATTAATAACAATATTATTTTTTATTGGTTCCCCATAACACTCATGAATGATATAATCACTTAAACTCCGTGATAATTTTTGATCATTATATTCACTATAAAACATTTCTTCTTTATCTAAATTAATATTAATAAGGGTCTCCATTTATCTACTTAATCCTTTCGTCTCAGTAGATACTTCATAAGTAACAAAATCTCTTGGACTATAATCATAAGCTACGAATTGTCCTTCTTCATTCTTGCCAATCCATAAATCATCCACAATAACTAACTCATTATTTTGCTGAACAACTGCCCCAGCATCAATTAGTTCTTGCACCGGAACAACCGAACCATATACATCATAATCACTAGCCACTGAAAATTTCATTGGTAAATCAACATAGGTACTATTTAAATAATATTTATCTTGGATCATCATCGTATTATATGCGGCTAATTGTTGTTTTTTTGGATCAGTAAATAATTGTTTACTTAAATTTTCTAAAAATAAATCTTGATTATACCAATACATAAATACGTCATTATTTTCAATTTTATCATTTTTAGCACTTTCATAGAATTTTTTTAAATATCCTAAAATTTTATTTTCATTTTCTTCTAAAAAATCTAAAGTATCCTCTGACCAATCATTCACACTCATAAATATGGCATTATAAGCATCAAAACTTGTAATAAAATCAATTGCTTCTTCACTGGTTGCTCCCAGATTTTGCAATTTTTCTTCCAAAAGCGAAGAATTACAACTAGCATGAAGCTCCCTGATATCACTTGGTTCTAATATTTCACAAAGTAATTTTAAAAATCTTGTATCCCATGAATAAGACATATCATAAATTTGGGTAGGATCATTACGCCCAAAATATTCATTATTAAATAATGTATTTAAAGATTCCCAAAAAGCTCGCCCATATGAAGAATAATTTTCACAATGGGTAAAAGAATGAAGAACTTCATGAGTAAATATACTTTGATTATCACTAGTTAATTCATTAGCATTATATATTGTACACATATTCTTATTAGCTTCATAAATTCCATTATAATCATAATCAGACTTATCTCTAGTATATACTACTTGCAAAGTTCTGATTCTATCCATTATCTCATTATCAAAATCAGCTAAATTATCTAAAAAATATAAATCATTAGCTAATAAAACTTGTTTTTCTTTTTCCGTTAAATTAGGATTTTCATTAATAGCTTTTTTTATTTCTTCTAACTTTATTTCTTCACTGGAGGGAGTATTTTGTTCTTCTATAACGACTTCTTCTTCATAATTACTACTCGCACTAGCACTAGCACTGGTACTAATAGATGTCGAAATATCACTTTCATGAGGAAGAGCTTCAATTCCATAATTAACAAGATAAGGACTTACTAAGATGGCTCCCACCATTACTAAAACCATGATAACATTAGAACCTACTTTAACTTTCCGTTTATAATATCTTTTTTTCGGTCTATTTTCTTCATTTGGCATTGTTACAAACTCCGGTTCATCATTATAAATTAAATTAAAAAATGCCATAGCTTCCTTATCCGGCCAATAATACTTATTATCTCTTATTTCATAAAAGATATGAAAGTGATTTGACTTAGCAAATTGATGTAAATAAACTTTCCCCCGATAATTAACATTTGGTAACGTAACAATATTTTCAAAAGTTGTTATCTTTTTTAAAACTTGATTAATTATTTTTTGGTCTTCTTCATTATCAACTTTCTCTTTATTTTTTAAACAAACTAATTCCTTATTTTCATAATTAATTTCAAAATTATTATTATCTATTGTAAATTTAAATATATTCATAAAACCTCACTTAAACTAAAATCATTGTATAATAAAATACAAACATTAGTAATAAAACTATTCCTTCACTTCTTCTTAACTTATAATCACGGGCGGCAAAGATAAACAAAGTAAAGGCGGAAAGGAATAAAAAGACTAAATCAAGAGCATTAAAAGTGCCAACTGGAATATTGCCAAAAATGGCAACCGGAACTCCTAAAACTATTCCCATGTTAAAGATATTACTGCCAACTACATTACCAATAGCAATATCATATTCACCCTTACGAGTCGCAACTACGCTGGTAACTAATTCGGGTAAAGATGTTCCTAAAGCAATAATGGTTAAACCAATTATTCTTTCACTAACCCCAATACTTTTTGCAATAAAAGTGGCACTATCAACTACAAAGTTACTACCTAAAACAATGGCAATAATCCCTCCAGCGGTAAACACTAACGATTTAAAAACAGAATATTTTACTTCTTCATTATCATCATCAATTTTATTACGCATCATACTAATTAAGTAATAAATAAATACCCCAAAGAATAACAATAAAGCAATCCCATCACCCCGAGTTAGGATATTTTCAGCTCCATTTAAAAATTTATCACTCATTAAAACAATTAATAAACTAGTAATAAGTAAAGTTATGGGTAATTCTTTTTTAACGGTATTATTTTTAACATTTAAATCATGAACTAAACTACTTACACCTAAGATAAGTAAAATATTTAATATATTACTACCAACCACATTTCCAATGACTATTTCACCACTTCCCGCCAAAATCGACTTAATACTAACGGCAAATTCGGGAGCACTCGTCCCAAAGGAAACAATGGTAAGACCAATTAACATTTTCGATACTTTAAAATTCTGAGCTAAATTACTGGCTCCATCAACAAAGAAATCAGCCCCCTTAATTAAGACAATAAAACCAATAACTAATAAAATAATATTTAATATCATTTAATTTCACTCTCCCACTTTTCAATATTCTATCAAAAAAATAAGGAGATAACAAGCTACTATCTCCCCATTTTCTTTAGGCTATTTTTTATTAACAATTACATCCTTTAAATATTCTAAAAATTCTGATTGGGAAACTGTAATAGTTTCTTCTTTTCCAAGTAACCGATAACTAATATTTTTAGCATCTACTTCTTTTTGCCCAATTATTACCGTGATTGGCATTTTTTTAACAACGCTTTCTCTTAACCGATAACCAAGTTTTTCTTCCCGATCATCTAGTTTTACACGAATATCATTTTCTTCTAACATCTTAGTTATTTCTTTTGCATATTCTAAATGATATTCATTATTAACAGGAATAACATTAACTTGAACTGGACTTAACCAAACTGGGAAAGCTCCGGCATAGTGTTCAATTAAAATGCCAATAAATCTTTCAATCGAACCAAAGATAACTCGGTGTAACATTACAGGTCTTTCTTTTTTTCCATCTTTATCAATATAAGTTAAGTCAAATCTTTCTGGTAAATTCATATCGAGTTGAATGGTTCCACATTGCCATACTCGTCCTAAAGAATCTTTAATATGGAAATCTAATTTAGGTCCATAGAAAGCCCCATCACCTGGATTAATCTTGCAATCATGCCCAGACTTATGACAAGCTTCTTCTAAAACTCGTTCTGATTCATTCCAAACTTCGATATCACCGATATACTTTTCAGGACGAGTTGAAAGTTCAATATCATATGATAAATTAAAGACTTTATAAACTCGGTCAATAAAATTAATTAACCGGATAATTTCTTCTTCAATTTGATCTTTTCGCATAAATAAGTGAGCATCATCTTGTGTAAAAGTCCGAACTCGAAATAAACCATTTAAAGCTCCACTGGCTTCATGACGATGAACTTGGCCTAATTCACCGACCCGAAGTGGTAAATCTTTATAAGAATGTAAACTATTTTTATAAACAAGCATTCCCCCAGGACAATTCATTGGCTTAATGGCAAAAGTTTTATCATCTATTTCTGAGGTATACATATTTTCCCGATAATTAAACCAATGTCCTGATAATTCCCACAATTCTTTATTTAACATAATTGGGGTTTTAACAAATTCATATCCTTCTTTTGTATGTTCTTTATACCAATAATTAACTAATTCATTATAAATAACCATGCCATTATTTAAGAAGAATGGAAACCCTGGACCATATTCACTAATCATAAATAAACCTAATTCTTTTCCTAGTTTTTTATGATCTCTTTTTTTAGCTTCTTCTAAAAAGTTTAAATGTTCATCTAAAGCTTCTTTCGTATCAAAACAAATTCCGTAAATTCTTTGAAGCATTTTATTATGAGCATCACCTTTCCAATAAGCTCCACTTACTTTAAGTAATTTAAAATACTTTAGTTCTTTAACACTTTCCACATGAGGACCTCGACAAAGGTCAGTGAAATCCCCTTGGCTATAACAACTAATAACGGTATCATCGTCCATATTATTAATTAAATCTATTTTATAAGGATCATTTTTAAACTTTTCTAAGGCTTCTTCCCGACTTAACTCTTGTCTTACAATTCTTTTGCCATCCTTACTTATCTTTTTCATTTCTTTTTCGATTTTTTCTAAATCTTCTTCTTTTATTACTTCATCACCTAAATCAATGTCATAATAAAATCCTTCTTCAATAACTGGGCCTACCCAAAATAAAGCTTTAGGGTATAGATGTTTTACTGCTTGAGCTAGTAAATGAGCACAGCTATGGTTCATCATGCTTAATTTTTCATTTTCTTTAATATTTATCATTTTCTTTCTTCCCTTCCTTTAAGCAATAAAAAAGAACGATACAGGAGTGCCTAACAGCACGGTACCATCCTTTATTTTTCTTAATTAAGCTAACGGTCTTACCCGTGGTTTATTAACCCTCTTAGAAAGTAGTAACTTTTAATTTAATTATTAGTTCGCACCAACCACTAACTCTCTTAAAATTAATTATTAAAAATCATGTCTTTCCTCATCGATTTCATCAATATCATAGCATATCTCTTATGAAAATGCAATGCTATACAACAATGCGGAATGGTTTAGAAACTGAACCATCTCGATCATCAACTTTAATCTTCACATCAGACTTCAGATAAAAGGACGGCCGAACCCCGTTCACATAGCTGTTGACGTTGTTGACGCGCACATTCCCGTCACGGTAGACATAGAACGCATAGTTGGAATTGCTGTAGTAGCGCGATATTGTCCATTCATTTACATTATTATATAACCAGTTATTTTCTCGGTTGTTATTGTTTGTATTATCATAATTATATAAGGTTGATGTCCAACTTTTTTGTTCGCTTGCAAATACATAGTCCGAAGCATACATCAAACCAATTTGAGCGGGTACTGTTGGGGTTGAGTTTATTTCCGCATCATACATTACTTTTGGCGTTACTTCTCTTGTACTATGACCTCCTACATGCCACGTTGTTGTCGCTATTTTATCTGTCCACGTTGTACCCAAAAAAGTTAAATAACCTCCATTTAATGCTTGATATAAGGTGCTACTTCCCCATGTATTATCAGCTGTTTTATTCCAGTAAAACCCTTCACTTGGTGCTACTTTTACTCTTTTCAAAGTATCGTAACTTCCTTTGTATGGCGTACCATTACTAGCTATTCCTAATTCGGTACTTTTTATGTATTCAGACTTGATTAATTTGACTTGATTATTAAAGACGCCTATTATCCGATACAAATTAGTGTCTGGGCATGAGGTTCCTCCATTATTATAGGTTTCACTACCACTTCCAAAACAAACAAAGTTATTTGGGTTATTTCCGGAATACCGATAGCTATTATCTTGTGCACTATTAGCTAAACTTGTTGTATGTTGAGCTAGTGTTCCTGAGCCTGATGCTCCTACTTTACTGATTACAAATTCATGGGCTAGTTTTCCAGCTAAATTTAATACTACTGTACAGGTTCTGGCACTTGTTACATTACTAGCTGTTAACGTTTTATTACCATTGCTTAAAGTACAACCAGTTCCACCTGTTACTTTGGCGGTCGTTATATCATAACCATTACTAGCTGTAATAGTAAATGTTACACTTTCATTATATTTTACTGACTTTGGTGATTTATCAACTGTTCCACCTGTAATATTTACGGTGACATTATATTCTAATTTAGGAATTGTAACTGTACAGGTTGTTGCCGCTGTCACATTACTTACTGTTAATTTGGTTTTATCTGTATTAAAAGTACAACCAGCTTCTGACACAGTCGCGGCACTTAAATTATATCCTGTGGTTGCTGCTATCGCAAAAGTTGTACTTTTACCATGGTCAACTGTTGCTTGCGTAGGTGTAGCCGTTCCCCCTGATACAGTAGCTTTGACTAAATAATTATTTAATGTCGTTCCTTTATAATTGGCATTTTCTAATATTTTAGTACGATTATTACTATCTGTTACTCGTATTTTAAATGTATATGCTGTTGCCTTGGTTAAACTTCCAAATGAATATGAATAAGTTCCATTAGTATTAGTTCCTTGATACCAATTAGTATCACCATTTCTCTGATACTCAACTTTACTAACAGTTCCTGTACCATTATTAAATGTTCCATTTACTTTTATAACACTTGAGGTTATATCTGATACTGTAAAAGATTTCACACTTGGATAAACATAAGTTTCTGTACTTTCTTCTTTATCAAAACTATCTACTGATTCTCTTTCTAATTCATCTCTTACTTTTACTTGAATATTATATGTTGTTGTATCAACTAATCCAGTAAATTCAAATTCATCACTTGTTTGCCATGCACTCCAGTTACCGTATGTATCATTATTTTCTATTTTAAAAGCATATTCTTTTACATTCTTAGTTCCAGCCTCAGTAATCGCCTTTACTTTAATACTTGTTAAAGTTTTACTCACTAAAGTTAAATCTGTTACTTTAACATTTAAATATTCATCTGTTTTAATAATCGCTGTTTTTATAGCACTCATTATACCTTGCACATCTTTTTCATAAGCATAAATTTTATAATTTTGATTATCTTTTAAAGGTTCCCCGTTTAATTCTCGAAATGTATAAGTTGGTTCATCTGACTCAACATAGGTTGGTTCTAACTTTTCGGCGATACTCATTATACTAGCTGTGGCTGGTTCTTCATCGGTTTCTTCAATTGCATAATAGTATTTATCTATTGCTTCGGTATGGTTATCATTTTCAATTAAATTAATTGTTATACTTTCATAATCTTTAGAGTTTTCAATAATACTATTTATTTCAGGCATAACATAAGTTTCTTTTTCTTCTGTCGTAATTAAAACTTTACCTTGAAAAGTTTTACCGGTATTTTCTTGTTGATTAGTAGTGAGATTGCGAAGTATGACTTCAAACTCCCATGTTTCTTCGGTTCCATCTTGAGAGTTAGCACTTATTTCTTCATCAACAGTAATTTTAAAGGTGCCATGCCGCATTGTTATATCAAAACCCTGTAAGTCCTCTTTGTAAATTAATCCTTCAATACTTGTTACTTCCCCTTGGTCAGGATTTTTGACTTTTAATAAAAGTTCAACTTGTTTATCGAGAGTTGAATAAGTAAAATCATTTTGATCAATAATAAAATAAACATTATATTTATCTTGGGCTTGTTTCGTATTATTATTGGGTACTAATTTCGCCATGGCTGTCGTCGTTCCTGATTTATCACTGGCTCCTTGATAAAAATCATCGGCTGATGCTGTTATATTAATCGGTGTTCCAGCATGAAAAGTTAAAGAGTCAGTTGTCCCAGCTCCAACTTCAATCTCCGCATTTCCACCTGTTCCCTTTTGGGCTTGAAAGAAAGCATAAGTTGCCCCAATCACGACAAGCAAAAGTGTAAACAATGTAAACAAAATTAAAGTCTTTTCTTTTCTAGATTTTTCCATAAAATAGACACCCTCATTCTAAGGCATTTTACTAAAA
>CANQCI010000016.1 GCA_947589675.1 uncultured Bacilli bacterium
AATTTAAAATTACTAGACATGTAAACTAAAAATCATCAAAATATGTTTTTAAATTCTAAAAAATACGGAAACTCAAAATTTTTTGGATATTGATTTTAATTGTATTTGTATGATAAAATATACATCAACAACTGATAAAGCCAAACTAAAAGCTTTAGTTAGGGAAAAATTTATATTATTTTGAATATAATTCAACTTTAGAAGTTGGTTTTATAATTATATATAATGATATAATAACCGCAGTAGAAGTTAAATTTACTGAAGTGCAAAGCAAGTAAGAATTTTGGCTATAATGGTAATGTTTTATAAAAGATGGAGTACAAAATGATAGAAGAAATAAATGAAATTTTATATTATATGCGGAATGATGATTTAAGAAGTCAAGCAAAAATTTTAGGATTAAAATCCTCTGGGACTAATAATGACTTAACGGAAAGAATTTTACAATTTTATAAAAAAGAAAATTTCGTTGTTAATACCTATAAAGAACTAAATGCTTATGAAAAAGAATATTTAGATAATTTAGTTAAACAAAGCTACACACCAACAAAAGAAAGTGTTGAGGCAATAGATTTAAAATATAAAGAATCCAAATTATCTTTAGAAAAAGTAAATTATTTTTATATAAATAATAGAATACCAAAATGTTTTAAAGAGAAATTAAATGAGTTAATTCCTCCTTATGAAATTAATTTTACGGATACAGTAGATAATATTGATTTTAATGACCATTGGGCTTACTTAGCTATTGAAGATAAGATAGTTAAGTATATAGATGAATTTATAAAATATATTAATGAAAAAAATATTAAAATTACATCTAAAAAAGGCTTATTATCAAAGAAAAATTGTGTTGAATTTGTTCATAAAAATAATATTGAAGAAGTAACTAAAGATGAAGAAAATTTAACTATTGATGATATTAGAAGTATTAATGATACTGTTGTTATAAAAGGAATATTTAATTTGTTAATAGCTAATAAAGTTATAGATAATAAAAAAGAAGTATTTTGTTTAGGAAAAAATTATAAAGAGTATATAAAATTAAATAAATTAGAAAAGATAAGATATTTATTAAATGGTTATTTAGAAAGTGATATCATTAATGAAATTGACGAAATGGATTCAGGAATATATAGTTATGAATATATAAATTTTTCTAAACCTAGAAAGTTTATTTTAGAGATTATAAAAAAACTTCCGATTGATAAATGGGTAAGTATGGAAAATTTTTTCAATGAAATAAGAAAAAAAGATGTTAGGTTTATAAGAAAAGCTGTTGGAAAAGTATTAAAGAAAAGTGATTATGATAATTGGTATTATGATTGTGGCTATATGGAGTTTGATTTGCCTTTTGTTGATGTATGCTTGATTAATTATTTTGCTGTGATGGGAATAATTGATGTTGTTATCGATATAGAATATGATGATTATGATTTTCGTCGTTATTTAGCTAGTAGTTATATTAAATTAACTGATTTTGGAGCCCAAATTTTAAAATTAGTGGCAACAAAAGAAGAAAGTAATACCCAAGAATTATTAATTGTAAATAATGATAAAGTAATAATGGCTGATAATTCTAGTACTTTAGAATATCAATTATTTTTTGACCGCTTTGCTAGTTCTATTAAAGAAAATAATTTTATAATATATGATTTATCATTTAAATCCTTTGCTAAAGCCATCGATTTAGGAATCGATTTAGAAGAATTAATGAATTACTTGCAAGCTAATTCTAATAATATATCAAAAGAATTATTAGAAAATTATAATTATTATAAAAAAATTATAAATAAAATAAAAATAAAGAAAGTAACAATTATTGAATACCCTAAAGAATTAGAAAAACAAATATTATCTAGTAATTTAAGTAAATATATAAGTAAAAATCAAAAAGAACATATAATTATTCAAGATAAAAAATCTCAAGATGTAAAGAAAGCCTTAGAAAATAATTATTTATTTTGTAGTATAGATGACTAATATTTGATGACAAAGCCTCTAAGATTAGTGAAAATAATTTTAGAGGCTTATTTTATCTTAATTCCAATGTTGAATATGTTTTGGGAATGGCTTAAGCCATTTTTTTCATGAATAATTTTAACTTTATATATATATAATTTATTGGGTGGTTTAAGGTGGCAGTTAAAAAGGGAGATTATGTAACAAGAATAAGTTATAATAATGATACTATTTTTAAAGTTATCAATATTCATAATAATGTCTGCTATTTAAAGGGAATTGAAGTAAGATTATATGCCGATAGTCCTGAGGATGATTTAAAAGTTGTCGAAAATGTAGAATTTGAACCCCTTGATGAAATTGATATTAAAGATAAATTATTAAATCGCAATGAATACTTCTATCTTCCCGCGAAAATTTTACATATTGACGGTGATGAATCTTACCTCAGTCGGTGTTTAAAATTTTATAAAAAAAATGGTGTTTTAGCAATCGGGAAGAAAATTAAAGAAAATCATATTTATGAACAAATAAAAGGCTTATTACGAGAATTTAAGCCTGATATTGTAGTTATAACGGGGCATGATGCCTATTTTGCTAAAAAGGGAAATATCCAAGATTTAGGAAATTACAAAAATTCAGAAAATTTTGTTAAAGCGGTTAAGGTTGCTCGAAGCTTAGAAAAAAGTCATGAAAAGCTTGTGATTATCGCCGGAGCTTGTCAAAGTAACTATGAAGAACTCATTAAAGCGGGAGCTAATTTTGCCTCCAGTCCTAAGCGAGTCAATATCCATGCTCTTGACCCAGCGATAATAGCGTGTACGATAGCCTTAACAGACCGAAGTACCCAAATAGATTTAGTTGATTTATTAAATAAAACTAAATATAAAGAAGAGGGAATGGGAGGAATAATATGCAATGGTTTAATGTATGTTGGTTATCCAAGATAAGGGGGAATAATGAATATTAATAAAGTTAAAGAAGAATTAGCCAAAAAAATTAACCAAAGAGTTGTAATCTCTGTGTATGGTTTGCGAAATCGTGTAAATCGGCATGAGGGAAAAATCTTTAAAATATATCCCAATATTTTTACCATTTTAGAAAATGGCGAAGAGAAAAGTTTTCCTTATCGAGATGTAATTACGGGGGATATAAAAATAAAATATGTATAACTTTTCTGTAATATTTTGCCAAAGTTGTTAATATTGCAAAAATTTTTGTTGCAAAAAGTAACTACTTAGAGTAAAATATAATTAGAAACAATATATGCGTAAGGGAGAGTAAACTATGGAAATAACAAACGTAAAAGTTTTCAAAACTAATGGTGATGACACCAAAATGAAAGGATATGCAACAGTTACATTAGATGATTGTTTTGTAATTCGTAACTTAAGAATCATTCAAGGTGATGAAAGATTATTTGTTGCGATGCCTAGCCGTAAAAAAGCGGATGGTGAATATGAAGATATAGTTCATCCTACTAATTCGGAAACTAGAAAAATGTTTGAAGATAAAATTATTGAAGAATACAATAATTTAGAATAAGAAATGAAGTCGGTAAACGACTTTTTCTTTTTCTAAGAAAGGAACTAATGAAAAAGACAGAATATTTAGCTTTGGATAATACATTATATGGATTTGTTATATATTATATGAAAGATAATATCTTATGTAAAAAAGGATATTATGTAGGAAAAAAATTATCAACTACCGAAAAAGAATATGTCCAAAATAATTATCCTTTTTATCAAAGTATTGCTGAAAATGAGATAGCTTATTTAAACGAAATAAATCACTTCTTAGTAATTGATAAATATGATGTTGTTTTACCAAATCAAGAAGATTTATTAGAAGTTATCAACTATTATAATGCTACGAAAGATTTAGATGCCGACAATTCACTCCTTGAATTGCGAGATAAGGCTTATTTGGAAAGAAGATTATCCGTTCGATAGTCTTTTTTTTAAATTATAAACATATAATTTTATGGGAGGAAACTATATGAATGAAAATATTATTTTTGGTAGCCAAGAAATAAAAATAATTGACCGTAGTACAATTAGTTTAAGTGGAATAAATAAGATAGTTAGTTTTGATGATGAAGAGTTTTTAATGGAATCAAATATGGGGAATATTCGCCTTCTGGGAGAAACTTTAGAATTATTAAAGTTAGATACTAATGATGGTAATGTCAAAATAAAAGGCAAAATTAATTCTTTAACGTATTTAGATGGAAAAATAAAAAGTAAAGAAGATAGTATGTTAGCGAAGTTATTTAAATAATGGATAGTTTTACCCAATTAACGATAATTTGTTTATCATATTTATATGGCATAATATTTTACTTGTTAGCTCGTTATAATTTTAATTTAATTAAAAACCTCAAAGCTTTAGGTAAATACTTTATAACATTAATTTTTATTATTGATATTGTTATATTTTATATTTATATTGTTTACCATATTAATCGTGGTATCTTTCATATTTATTTTTTACTAGCGATATTTTTAGGTTATCTCACGATGGCATTAAATTGTGAAAAAGTAGTCAAATTTATGTCAAAAAAATTTAAAAAAAAGTTATAAATAACAAGATAAAAATATTATCTTTTTTTATTATGATATAATTTTGGTGATTGGTGGTGGTTAATTTGAAAAAAACAAAAAAAGAAAAAAAGCGATTATTTATTTTAAGTTGTTTAATCTTGTTCTTAGTGGGTTCCCTAGTAACATCTGTTTCTAAGGATTGGACATCAATATTAAATAATAATCAGGAGATTAAAAAATTAACCACTGAATATGAAGAATTACTAACAGAAGAAGAACAATTAAAAAGTGAAGTAACAAAACTTCAAGACCCGGATTATGTAGCCCGTTATGCGAAGGAAAAATATATGTATTCAGGGGAAGGAGAAACCATTATTCGGATGGATTAAAATTCGTCTTCGCCAATTATCTCGTCAATTAAGCCATATTTTAAGGCATCACTTGCGGAAAGAAAATTATCCCGTTCCGTGTCTTTAGTGATTTGTTTTAAGGTTTTGTTAGTTTTATGAGCAAGAATAGTATTTAGTTTCGTTTTAAGTTTTAAAATTCTTTCGGCAGCAATTTTGATGTCCGTTGCTTGTCCTTGGGCACCGCCAAGAGGTTGATGAATCATAATTTCCGCATTGGGTAAGGCTGACCTTTTTCCGGGGGTTCCACTGGCTAATAAAAAGGCGGCCATACTAGCTGATAAACCTAAAGCAATTGTGCGGACATCACTTTTAATGTAGTTAATTGTATCATAAATACTCATGCCGGAGGTAATGCTTCCCCCAGGACTATTAATATATAAATATATATCTTCATGATTGATATTATCTAAATATAAAAGTTCACTAATAACAATATTCGCCGTTTGGTCGTTGATTTCGCCAACCAAAAAAACTATCCGGTCTTTTAAAAGTCTTGAATATAAATCATAAGCATATTCTTTATTACTACTTTTTTCAATAACAGTTGGAACAATGTTCATTATATTTTCACCTATAAATATAATAGTAGAAAACTTTCTAATTTATTCATTTAAAAATGTTAAATTAAATGTTAAATTAACATAAAGTCATAATAGTAAGTATTTGCAAACAAAAATCGTTATGATATAATTTAAAAAGAATAAGGGGTGGAAATATGGCTTCGATAAAGGTAGAATTTTCGGGGAAAGTACATGAATATTCCCAAAGTATGACTTTATATGAAATTAGCCAAGATTGTGAAGATATTCCTAATATTGTGGGAGCTGAGATTAATAATGAAATCTATTCATTAGATAAAGTAATCGAAGAAGATACGAAAATAAATTTTATTAATTATAATAATATAGTAGGTAATAAAATTTATAAATCAGGGTTAAAGTTTTTATTTGAAGTTGCTTTGGAGGAAACTTATCCTAATTTAGAAGTATCTTATGAGCATAGTGTGCCACGGGGCATGTTAGCAATAATTCATGGAGCGAAAATATTAACTAGTGATGATATTGCCAAAATTAAAAATCAAATGACGAATATCATTATGAAGAATGAAAAGATTCAAAAATTAAATGTTAATCCTAAGGAAGCCATTAAGTACTATCTTAGTACAAAAGAGTATGAAAAGGCGGATAATATCCAAAATATAAATGATAAGATAGTTTCTTTATATCGTTTGCATCATAAATTAAATTATTTTTATTCGCTAATGCCGTATAATACGGGGTGTTTAAGTAAATTTGAATTAGTTTATTTAGGAAATAATAAAATTATTTTTTTGTTTCCTAGTAGTCGAACTAATGGCGAAGTACCAGAGTATGTTCATTATGCAAAGATATTAGATTCGTTTTATCAAGGCAAAGAATGGTTAGGTAAATTAAAAATTCCTTATGTTACGGATTTAAATAAAACGATTGAAAGTGGAGCAATAAAAGATTTCATTCGCTCGAATGAGTTAATGTTTAATTTAGATATTGCCAATGTTGCCAAGGAATTTACAGAAAACAAAAATATTAAATTTGTTTTAATCGCTGGACCATCTTCCTCGGGGAAAACAACAACTATGGCTAAATTAAGTTCCTATTTAAGTGCTTATGGCTTAGATCCTATTAAAATATCCTTAGATGATTACTTTGTTAATCGGGAAGACACTCCAAAGGATGTATATGGAAGATATGATTTTGAGAGTCTAAATGCTCTAGATTTAAAACAATTTAATGATGATTTACAGCGACTTTTAAATTATGAAGAAGTAAATTTACCAACTTATAATTTTTTAACTGGTCGAAGAGAAAATATTGACAAGAAAGTAAAATTAAAAGAAAATAGTATTTTTTTAATTGAAGGATTACATGCGTTAAATGAAGAATTAACGAAAGATATACCTAGCATGTATAAGTATAAAATTTATTTAAGTCCATTTATTCCGTTAAATATTGACCGGCATAATTATATATCAACAATTGATTTAAGGTTACTACGAAGAATGGTTCGTGATAATCGCACTCGTGGCTTTGATGTTGCAAGAACGATTGGAATATGGCAAAGTGTGCGGGATGGGGAAGAAAAAAATATTTTTCCTTATATCCATCAAGCTGATGTTATTATCAATACAGCGATGGCTTACGAGGTTGGTGTATTAAAAGTGTATGTTGAACCGCTTTTATATGATGTAAAAGTGGATTCAGAATATTATGAAGAAGCCCGAAGATTGATTGATTTTTTAAAACAATTTTTTCCGATTCCGGGAGAATATGTTAATGATGAATCAATTTTAAGAGAGTTTATAGGAGGAAAGTATAATGATTAAAGTGGCTATTAATGGTTTTGGGAGAATTGGAAGATTAGCGTTTCGGCAAATGCTTACGCAATCAGGTTTTGATGTGGTGGCAATAAACGATTTATCAAGTGCGGAAGATTTAGCATATTTAGTGAAATATGATACCGTTCATGGATCATTCCATGAAGATGAAATTACCTTTGAGGGTGATGAAATTGTTGTAGCAAATCAAAAAAGAATTAAAGTTTTAGCGGAAAAAGAACCGGATAAATTACCATGGAAAGAATTGGGGATTGATTTAGTGTTAGAATGTACGGGTAAATTTACGAGTAGTGAAGATGCTCAAAAACATATTGATGCCGGAGCTAAAAAAGTTTTAATTTCGGCACCAGGCAAAGGATTTATGAAAACAATTGTTTACAATGTTAATGATGAGGAAATAACTGATAATGATAAAATAGTTTCCGCGGCAAGTTGTACCACCAATTGTTTAGCCCCAGTTTTAAAAGTTATTAATGATAATTTTGGGATAAAAAAAGGATTTATGACTACTGTGCATGCTTACACTAATGACCAAGCTACCTTAGATATCGCTCATAAAAAGGGGATTAAAGCTAGACGGGGAAGAGCTTGTGCTCAAAATATTGTTCCCTCATCAACTGGAGCGGCAAAAGCTATTGGGTTAGTAATTCCTGATTTAAAAGGGAAAATGGATGGGGGAGCATTTAGGGTACCAGTAGCTGATGGCTCAATGATTGATGTAACCTTAGAACTTAAGAAAAATACAACAGTTGAAGAAATTAATAAGTCTTTAGAAAATAACCAAAATGAAACCTTAAAGTTTACGATGGATCCTGTTGTATCAAGTGATATACTCGGAAAAAAATATGGAGCTTTAGTCGATGGGTTATTAACTAATATTGTTGAAAGTGAAGAAACGCAATTAGTTAAAATAGTTGCTTGGTATGATAATGAATATGGGTATACAGCACAAATGTTAAGAACTGCCCAAAAAATGTTTAATTAAAAAATAGTTGATGTAATTTCAACTTTTTTTTGATATGATAATAATGGAGGATAGTATGAAAAAAATAAATGAAATAGATATAAGTAATAAAAAAGTAATTATTAGAGTTGATTATAATGTTCCTTTTAAAGAAGATAAAATCACTGATAATTCCAAAATTGAAAAAAGCTTAGAAACTTTAAAATATTTATTAGATAAAAATTGTCGAATTGTGATTTTAAGTCATTTAGGACGAGTTAAAAGTGAAGAAGATAAAAAGAAATATTCCCTAAAAATAGCGGCTAAAGAATTAGCTGATTTAATTAATAAACCGGTAAAGTTTTTAGACCAATGTTATGGAGAAAAAGTTAAACAAATTGTTGAAGAAAGTTCTTTAGGGGAAATAATAATGTTAGAAAATACCCGAATTATGGACTTTCCTGATAAATTAGAAAGTAAAAATAATGAAACTTTAGCTAAGTTTTGGGCTTCTTTAGGAGAAGTTTATGTAAATGATGCCTTTGGTTCATGCCATCGGGCTCATGCATCAACTGCGGGAATTGCCAAGTACATTCCTAGCTGTGTAGGCTTTTTAGTGGCAAAAGAATTAGAAAATTTAGATTTATTAGTAAAAAATCCAGCTCATCCTTTTACCGTATTTATGGGAGGAGCGAAAGTTGATGATAAGATTAAGATTATTTCTTCGTTGTTACCAAAATGTGACCATTTGTTATTAGGTGGGGGGATTGCTAATTCCTTTTTAAAAGCCAAAGGAGCGGATTTAGGATCTAGTTTAGCTACCAGTGATGAAGAAATTTTAAATGAATGTCGAAAATTAATGACTGATTATAAAGCCAAAATAGTTTTGCCAGTTGATTTTGCCTTAGATGATGGTTGTATTTATGATGTCGGTATCAAAACTATCGATATTTATAAAAAATATATTAATGATAGTTCAATAATTTTTGTCAATGGTACTTGTGGTAAATTCGAGGATGAAAGATTTACCGAAGGAACTGAGGCATTATTCAAAACTTTAAAGGAAAGTGGCAAGACTGTCATTGTCGGTGGTGGTGATACCGTTTCCGCGGTTAGAAAATTTGGTTATGAAAAAGCTTTCAAATTTTTATCAAGTGGGGGAGGAGCTACATTAGAATATATTGCTAATGGAAAATTAGATGCTCTAGAATGGTTAAATAAATAATGAAAATTCTCGCATGTAATTTCAAAAATAAATTAACTTTACCCGAAATAAATAATTATATAAAAGAATTACCAGATTTAAATATCCCCAGCTTAGAATTAATTTTAATTCCCTCACTACCATATTTATCAGAATTTATGGAGCTTCCTTATTCGTTAGGGACTCAAGATATTAGTTCTTTCATGGATAAAACCATTACGGGGGAAATTACGGGTGAACAATTAAAGTCACTTAATGTAAGCTATGTAATGGTCGGTCACTCCGAAAGACGTTTATATAAAAATGAAATAAATATTGATTTTATCAATAAAATTAATCATGCGAAAGAAAATGATTTAAAAGTAATTTATTGTATCGGGGAATCCTTGGAAGCCAAAGAAAATGGTGATACTTATATGGTTTTAGAAAAACAAATAAGTGAAGTATTAAATAATGTTAATATTAAAGATATTATTATTGCCTATGAACCAGTCTGGGCTATTGGCAGTGGTAAAACGCCAACAAAAGAAGAAATAAGTGAAACGGTTGAGTTTATTAAAGACATTATTGAAGAAAAGTATGATACGAGAATAAAAGTTCTCTATGGTGGTAGCATCAATGTGGATAATATTGAAGTTATCAACAAAATTAAAAATTTAGACGGCTTCTTAGTGGGTGGGGCTTGCCTAGATAGCAATAATGTGAAAGCGATGTTATTAAAATTAATGTTATAGGTGGAAAAATGAATTTAACTAAGAAACAATTAACAATAATAGTTATCTTTTTAAGTATTATTGTGGTTTTATTATTTATTTATATTCTTTTAACTAAATCTAATGCGGATATTTTAGGATTAGATGTTGCAAACTATAACTTAGAAGTGGAAAGAACATATAATTGTAATAATGAACCGGTTGAGTATTTAAAAATAAATGATTATACCGTATATACCTATTGTTTAGATAATATTATGGTTAAAAATGGCAAGAATAAGGAAGAGCTAAGAGGATATTATTTAAATAATCCCAATATAATTGAAAATATGATTAATAATTTTGAAGTTCATGATAAATATAAAGATGGTGGTTCTATTATGTATGACTCACCTGAAAAGTTAGTTAATCAAAAAATAAAGATTTTAAAATGTAATACTATTGATGGTAATCATGATGTTTATATTGGTTCAAGTACAATGGAATATGAAGATAATTTTTGTAAAAAGGTTAATGCTGATGCGGGAAAAAGTTATATAGCTACTTATCAAATATATAATATCTTAGATAGTAATGATGGGGAGTATTTTTATATAACAATTAGAGCTTTTCAAGATGAAGAAGTTGATGTGGTAAAAATAAAGAAAAGTATTAATCCGGATATCGCAATTAATAAAAATTATGAATTTACTTTTAATATATTGGAAAAGACTGATTTAAGTACAATAGATTCCATATTTACGACCGCAGAATTAGTTAGTGTGGTGGAAACTGAGGCTGTTGGACTTGAACAAGCTAATGGGATTGTGGAATAAGAAACTAAAAATGGTGCTAATTTTTAGTTTTTTCATGGGGAAAAACGAGGTTTTCGACATTCTTCGACAAATGTTGACGTCTATTGACAAAATATGACATTCTTTTTTGTAGACTTTTGTAAAGTAATGAGTTATAATTAGTACAGATGCATTAAGAAAAGGAAGGAAAGAAATTACATGGAAAAAACTATTAGAGTTGTTGTGATTGATGACAATGAAGTAGTAACAGGCAGTGTAAAGAAGTACTTTTGTGGAAATGCAAACATTAACGTAGTGGGGGTTTTTAATAGTGGAAAGGCTGGGTTTGATTATTTAGTTAAACATAATCGTGAGTATGACCTAGTTATTCTTGATATTTTATTACCGGAAATTGATGGTTTAAGACTAATGGAAGAATTAAACAAACGGGGAATTGCGAAAAAAGTTATTATAATTTCTAGTTATAAGGATGATTATTCCATTAAAAAAGCTCAAGCTTTAGGTGCAAATTATTACATGCTTAAACCATTTGATTTAAAAACTTTAGAAGAACGAATTAAAGATATATCTGAAAGCGATGAAAAGGCACCTATCGAGCATCGGGAAAGTGTCGAAGTTGAAGTTAGTACTATTTTGCATAATTTAGGTATTCCCTCACATATAAGAGGATATCAATATATTAGGGAAGGTATCTTACTAATTTATGAAAGTAATAAAATAGTAACACTTGTAACCAAAGAGGTATATCCCGAAATTGCGGACAAGTATAATACGACATCATCACGGGTTGAAAGAGCAATACGGCATGCCATTGAAATAAGTTGTGTGCGTGGGGACTTAAAATTAATGGAAAAACTATTTGGAAATAGTATTGATTTTGAGAAAGCTAAACCAACTAATTCGGAATTTTTAACGACTATAGCTGATCGCATGAAAATGAATAAAAGAGAATTGATTGCCTAATTAGTTTATTGTCTTTTTTGAGGGGCTATGATATATTGTTAATACAAGGTGATGATAAATGAAAAAGGTTTTAACAATTATTTTTGATGGCTTTGGGATGCGAGAAGAAGAAAAAGGGAATGCGGTTAAAGCGGCGAATATGGTTCATTTTCAAGAATTTTGGAATAGCTATCCGCATGCTCTTTTACAAGCTAGTGAAGAGGCGGTTGGACTAAGTAAAGGTCAACCTGGTAATAGTGAAGTTGGTCATCAAACTATTGGGGCGGGTTATTTACTTCGCCAAAATGAGATAGTTGTTAATGATTTTTTAGCTAATCCGGATTTACAAAATCCCGCAGTTGAAAAACTTTTAACTTTAAAGGATAAAACTATCCATTTGATGGGACTATGTAGTGATGGAAATATTCATGCTGGAGTTGATGACTTTATTTCGATGTATCAATTTTTAGTCAAAGAAGGATTTAAAGACATCGTATTTCATTTAATAACCGATGGACGAGATACTCCCGTGGATGCTGCATATAAATACATCAAAATGATTGAAGATGAAATAAGCAAAACAGGCATTGGGGTTATTTCGACGTTATGTGGTCGTTATTATGCCATGGATCGTGATGAAAATTGGGATCGAACCGAACTTTATTATAATCTAGTGGTAAATGGTGTTGGCATAAAATCTTTAAATGCAAAGTTAACCTTGGAAAAATGCTATGCTGAGGGAATAACTGATGAATATATTAGACCCATAATTTTATCGAAAAAATTAATTAATAATGGCGATGTTTTAATCTGGATGAATTATCGGGCTGATCGGGCTAAGCAAATTTTAAATTCCATGGTAAATTCATTATCATTTACGGAATTTCCGGTTCAGGATTTAAGTGCGATAACGTATTTTAGTTTCTTTAATGTTGATAAAAATATAAAAACAATTAATTTCTTAGAACCAGATCATGCCACTCAGCCTTTAGGGATTTATTTAAGTGAGTTAAATTTTACTCAAGCTCGGGTTGCAGAAAGTGAAAAATTTCCGCATGTTACTTACTTTTTTGATGGTGGCTATGATGGAAAAATTGAAAAGTGTGATAAATTTCATATTAAATCACCCAATGTAGCTACTTATGATTTAAAACCGGAAATGAGTGCCATTGAAGTTACGAAAAAAGTTGTAGAATGTATGGAAAATGATTATGATTTCATTTTAGTTAATTATGCTAATCCTGATATGGTCGGACATACGGGCAAAATGGAAGCGGCAACGAAAGCTTGTATGGCTGTTGATGTTTGCTTAAATGTTTTGCTCGAAAAAGCGGAAGAAAATTTTTATAAAATTATTTTATTAGCTGACCATGGAAATTGTGATACAATGTATAATCCTGATGGAAGTCCATGCACTACACATACAACAGCTTTAGTTCCGTTTGTTATTGGTGATAAAAAAGTAAAATTAAAAGCAACTGGTTCTTTAACTAATGTTGCTCCCACCATTTTAGATTATATGGATATTGCAGTGCCAAAAGCAATGGAAAATACCCAGTCGTTAATTATCAAAGAATGATAATATAATTTATAAAGTGGTAGGTGTGTAAGTATGAATTATTGTTCAAATTGTGGAGCAAAAGTAAACCAAGGGGAAAATTATTGTACGAACTGTGGAAATAGATTAAATAATCAAACGGTTAATAATTATAATAATTTGGAAAATTATTATGAACCCCAAAAAAGTATAGATGATGAATTTTTATATGATGCTTATATAGGAGCTAATGCTTCTAAAATTAAAACTAATGATTTTTCTTTTGGGGTATTTTTCTTAGGAATATTTTATTTGTTTTATCGAAAAATGTGGAAAGTTGGTTTTGTTTGGCTGGGATTAAGTATATTTTTAAATTTGCTAAATCAGCCTTTAGCTGGAATGGCAAATTTAGGTATAAGAATTTATTTAGCAATTGAATTTAAACATATTTATCAAAAACATGTTTTCGAACAAATAAAAAATATCAAAGAAGCAAATGCGGAAAAAACATCCGAAGAAATTGCTGAAATATGTCGAGCCAAAGGAGGAACAACTTTTATTCCGATTGTTATTTTGATTATAGGATATGTTGTTTTAGTTTTTATAATAGTATTTTTGATGATTGGAATTTCGGGAATAAATAGTTATCCAACTGATTATGATGATTTTGATTTTAATTCGCAACGATTAGATAGTGCAATAACCAGATATTATGAATTTTAAACGAAAAAGGAAGAGTCTTTGATTGAAAGATGATTCTTTTTTTATTGCCAAAAATATATTTTTGAAAAATGCGTGAAAAAAATGTGAAAATGTACTTGCTTTTTCCAAGTAGATAGGCTATAATCCTATTTGTATGACTGCATTGATGTGCAAGGTTACTGATACACTAGGATGAGTTGGTAAATGTATTGGAGAACTTGTACGGAGCGAGTCTATACTAGATATAGGCGAAAGGAGGAAATACGCATGGCTAAAGAAAAAGTTAGAATCAATCTAAAAGCATATGATCATCGCATTTTAGATACTGCTGTGGGAAAGATTATTGAAACGGTTAAAAGAACCGGCGGCGAAATATCTGGTCCCGTACCTCTACCAACTGAAATTGAAAAAGTAACAGTTTTAAGAGCAGTACACAAAGATAAAGATGCTAGAGAACAATTCGAAAGAAGAACTCATAAAAGATTAATTGATATTAACAATCCTAGCAAAGAAACCATTGATGCTTTAAACCATATTGATTTACCTAGTGGTGTTGAAGTAAATATTAAATTATAAAAATAGAAATGTAGAAAGGAAATGAAATTATGAAAGGAATCTTAGGACGCAAAATTGGTATGACACAAGTGTTCACTAAAGAAGGAAAATTAATTCCAGTAACAGTTGTTTCTGTTGAACCAAATACAGTAATGCAAATTAAGACTGTGGAAAAAGATGGATACAATGCCATTCAATTAGGCGTATTTGATAAAAAAGAAAATAAGGCAACCAAAGCAGAAATTGGCAATGCCAAAAAAGCCAAGACAAATCCTAAGCGCTTCTTAAAAGAAATAAGAAATTATGAAGGAACTTATAATATTGGCGATAAAATAGATGCTAGTGCATTTTCAGTAGGTGAAATTGTTGATGTAACTGGTACAAGTAAAGGAAAGGGCTTTCAAGGGGTTATAAAAAGAAATAACCAATCACGAGGACCAATGACACACGGATCTCATTATCATCGTGGCCCAGGATCTTTAGGAACAATGCTTCCTAAAAGAGTATTAAAAGGCAAAATGCTTCCAGGTCATATGGGAGTGGAAACTGTTACAATTCAAAATTTGGAAATAATTGAAGTTAATTCTGATGAAAATTATATTTTAGTAAGTGGAAATATTCCCGGTGCTAAAAATTCCTTAGTTTTAATTAAATCAGCTGTAAAAAAATCTCGTCAAGTTAATCCTAAAGAAGTTATTACTTATGAAGATGAAACTGTTGTAGATGAAGTTGTTGAAGAAAAAAATGAAGCACCACAAGATGTAGTAGAAGAACAAAATAAAGAATCAGTTCCAGCTGAAGAAACAAACGAAACTGAAGAAGTAAAGGAAACTGAAGAAGCTTAAGGGCTTTAGAAAGGAATAGTTATGACAAAGATAAGTGTTAAAAATCTACAAGGTGAAAAAGTTAAAGATTTAACATTAGCTGATAGTGTATGGAATATTGAAGTCAGTGATGATGCCTTAAAACAAATGATCCGTTTACAATTAAATGCTTCTCGTCAAGGAACTAGAAAAACTAAAAATAGAAGTGAAGTTTCTGGGGGAGGACGTAAGCCATGGCGGCAAAAAAGAACTGGTCGAGCTCGTCAAGGTTCTACTAGAGCAACTAACTGGCGAGGCGGAGGAATTCCTTTTGGGGTAAATCCTCGTGATTACTCATTTAAAATTAATAAAAAGGTTAGAACTTTAGCGTTAAAAAGTGCTTTAACTTATAAAGCAAAAGATAAAGAATTAGTTGTAGTTGATAAATTAGAAATGAAAACTAATAAAACTAAAGATGCTTTAAAAGTTTTAGAAGCATTAAAATTAAATGATAGTAAAGTACTATTTGTAACAAATGATGATGCAGAAAATTTATATTTAGCTACTCGTAATTTACCAAATTGTTTAGTATTATTTGCTGATGAAATTAATTGTTATGATTTAATAAATGCTGATTATCTAGTATGTGATGAAGAAACAATCAAAAATATTGAGGAGGTGCTTAAATAATGAAACATTATTCAGATATCATTATTGCACCAGTAATTACTGAAAAATCAATGGCTAGTAGAGATGTTAATGTATATACATTTAAAGTGGCAAAAACTGCAACAAAAACTGATATTAAAAAGGCAGTAGAACAAGCTTTTAATGTTAAAGTTGAAAAAGTTAATACTCTAAATACCAAATCAAAAAGAAGAAGAGTCGGTCGTTATGCCGGACGTACTAAAACCTATAAAAAAGCAATAGTTACACTTGCTCAAGGTTCTAGTATCGATATTTAGTTAGGAGGAAAAATTATGGCTATAAAACATTTTAAACCATCTACTAATGGTCATCGAGGCATGAGTACTCTTACCAATGAAGAACTTACCAAGAATATAACTCCAACTAAATCTTTACTAAAAAGTAAAAGTAAAACTGGTGGAAGAAATAATCAAGGTAAAATGACAGTTCGCCATATTGGTGGAGGAAGTCGTAAAAAATACCGTATTATAGATTATAAACGTAATAAGGTTGGTGTAACTGGTCGGGTAGCATCAATTGAATACGATCCAAACCGGACAGCTAATATTGCGTTAATTAATTATAAAGATGGTGAAAAAAGATATATTATTGCTCCAAATGGTTTACAAGTTGGTATGATTATTGAAAATGGAGCAGATGCTGATATTAAAGTTGGTAATGCTTTACCACTTCAAAATATTCCAGTTGGAACTACTGTTCATTGTATTGAACTTCAACCTGGTAAAGGGGCTGAATTATGCCGTAGTGCCGGTTCATCTGCCCAAATATTAGGTCGAGAAGGGAAATATGTAATGGTTCGTTTACAATCTGGTGAAACTAGATTAATTTTAGGAACTTGTATGGCAACTATTGGTGTTGTTGGTAATGAAGATTATAAACTTATTAATTTAGGTAAAGCCGGAAGAAAACGTCATATGGGAGTTCGTCCTACCAACCGTGGTAGCGTTATGAATCCAAATGATCACCCTCATGGTGGTGGAGAAGGAAGGACGCCAATTGGCCGTAAACATCCAATGACTCCTTGGGGTAAACCAGCTCTTGGCGTAAAAACTCGTAAATCTAAAAAAGCTTCTGAAAAGCTTATAGTTAGTAGGAAGAATAAGTAGGAGGATATAAATGGCAAGAAGTTTGAAAAAAGGACCTTTTGTTGATGAATCATTAATGAAAAAGGTTCAAGATATGAATAAAAATAATAAAAAATCAGTTATAAAAACTTGGTCAAGACGATCAACAATTTTTCCAGATTTTGTTGGTCACACTATTGCGGTTCACAATGGAAAAGATTTTATTCCTGTTTATATAACTGAAGAAATGGTTGGGCATAAATTAGGTGAATTTGCTTTAACACGTAAATTTACAGGCCATGCCGGAAATAAATAGGAGGATAATATGGAAGCTTATGCAATACATAAAAATGCTTTAATTAAACCTAGACTTGCAAGAATGACAATGGATTTAATTAGAGGAAAAGATGTCGATACAGCTCGGGGTATTTTAGAAAACACTAATACTAAGGCGAGTAGATTAATTTACAAAGTATTAAATTCTGCTGTAGCTAATGCAGTTAATAATATGGGAGCAAATGAAGCTGACTTAGTAGTTAGTGAATGCTATATTAATCCTGGACCTATTTATAAAAGAATAAAATTTGCCAGCCGAGGAAATGTTGATCGGCATGATAAAAGAAGTAGTCACATTACCGTTAAAGTAAGTGATGATGCGGCGAAAGGAGCTAAATAGTATGGGACAAAAAGTTAATCCTATTGGATATAGACTTGGCGTAAATAAAGACTGGCAAAGTCGTTGGTATTCTAAAAAAGATTATTCAGAAAATTTAATCAGTGATATAAGAATTAGAGAATATATTGCCAAAAAATTAAAAGATGCAGCGGTTGCTTCAGTAATTATTGAACGCAAGAAAAATCGAATTGATATTACTATTTATACTGCTAAACCAGGTATGATTGTTGGCCGTGGTGGCGAAGATATCGAAAAATTAAGAAAGCAAATTGCAAAACTTATTGATGTAAAAGTAGAAAACATTTATATCAATATTGTTGAAGAAAAAAATCCAGATTTAAATGCCCAATTAGTAGCAAACAATATTGCTATGCAAATTGAAGCAAGAGCACCATTTAGAAGTGCTCAAAAAAGAGCAATTAGAAATACAATGAAAGCTGGAGCTAAAGGTTGTAAAACTAGTGTATCTGGTCGTTTAGGTGGAGCAGAAATGGCTCGAACTGAAGGTTATACTGAAGGAACTGTGCCACTTCATACAATCCGGGCTGATGTTGATTATGCTGTAGCTGAGGCGAATACTACTTACGGTAAGATTGGTGTCAAAGTTTGGATTTATAAAGACGAAATACTACCTGAAAAAAAGATTCGGAAGGGAGAGTCTAAAAATGTTAATGCCAAAAAAGACTAAATATCGTAAAAGTCATCGAATAAGTTATGAAGGCCAAGCTAAAGGTAATACAGAATTACATTTTGGTGATTATGGTCTTATGGCAATTGAAGGGGCATGGATAAGTGCTCGCCAAATCGAAGCAGCTCGTATCGCTATGACAAGATTTATGAAGCGGGGCGGTAAAGTATTTATTAATATCTTCCCACATATGCCTAGAACTAAAAAACCTTTAGAAACTCGTCAAGGTAAAGGGAAAGGTAATGTTGAAGAATGGGTAGCAGTTGTCAAAAAAGGCAAAATAATGTTTGAAATTAGTGGTGTTGATGAAGCAACAGCTCGTGAAGCCTTAAGATTAGCATCACATAAATTATCAGTAAAAACCAAATTTGTTAAAAAAGATGATGTAAAGGGTGGTGATTCTCTTGAAAATTAGTGAATTAAGAAAATTATCAGACGAAGAATTAAATAAAAAAATTATTGCAACTAAAGAAGAATTATTTACGAAAAGAATGCAACAAGCTAGTGGAAATTTAGAAAAACCTGGTGAATTAAAAACATTAAGAAGAAATGTTGCAAAAATGAAAACAATTTTAAAAGAAAGAGAACTTGCTGGAGGTAATGAATAATGGCTGAAATTAAACAAGAATTAATTGGTAAAGTAGTTAGTGCTACTAATAATAAAACAATTACAGTTTTAGTTGAAACTTCAAAAAAACATCCTTTATATAAAAAACAAGTTAAATACTCTAAAAAATATGCTGCTCATGATGAAGAAAATAAAGCAAAGGTCGGAGATACAGTAAAAATAAGAATGACTAAACCATTATCAAAAACCAAAAGATATGAATTAGTTGAAATTCTTGTTGAAGCTGTAATCCTTTAGGAGGTAATACTATGATAATGCAAGAATCAAAGCTTAAAGTTGCTGATAACTGTGGAGCTCGTGAACTTTTAGTAATAAGAGTAATGGGTGGTTCAAAAGTGAAATATGGTAATATTGGTGATATAGTTGTTGGTACAGTAAAAAAAGCAATACCTAATAGTCCTATCCCTAAAGGAAAAGTAGTCAAAGCGGTTATCGTAAGAAGCGTTGAAGGTGTAAGACGGGCTGACGGTTCATATATTAAATTTGACGATAATGCTTGTGTTTTAATTCGTGACGATAAATCGCCAATTGGTACACGGGTGTTAGGTCCAGTTGCTAGAGAATTAAGAGAAAAAGAATTTTCTAAAATTGTTTCTCTAGCACCGGAAGTATTATAGGAGGTACTTATGAAGGTAAAAGTTGGAGATACAGTAAAAATCCTTGCTGGAAAAGATAAAGGCAAAGATGGCAAAGTAATTGAAACCTTAAAAAAAGAAAATAAAGTAGTTGTTGAAGGAATAAACATGGTAAAAAAACATGCCAAACCTCGGACAGCTAATGAAAGTGGTAGTATTTTTGATATTGAAGCTCCTATTCATGTATCAAATGTAAAAGTTATTACGAAAGCCGAAGCCAAAAAAGCTAAAAAAGAATTAAAAGAAAAAGAAACTAAAAAAGAAGATCCTAAAGAAGTAAAAACAGAAGCAAAGAATACAACGAAAAAAACACCAAAAAAGGAAGCTTCTAAGAAAGCGAGTAAGTAGTTATGAGTAATTTTAAAGAATTATATAATAAAAATATAGTACCAAGCTTATTAAAAGAATTTAACTATAGTACAGTTGCTGCTGTACCAAAGTTGGAAAAAATTGTTATTAATATGGGTGTTGGTGAAGGTAGCAAAGATGAAAAGTATATAACAGCTGCTGTTCATGATTTAGAAGTTATTACTGGACAAAAACCAGTTGTTACAAAAGCTCGCAAATCAATTGCTGGTTTTAAAATAAGAGAAGGACAAAATGTTGGTGTGAAAGTAACTTTAAGAGGGGAATATATGTATTATTTTCTTGAAAAGTTAATTAAAGTTGCTCTTCCTCGGGTTCGTGATTTCCGTGGTGTTTCTCCTCATGCTTTTGATGGTAAGGGAAATTATACAATAGGTATTAAAGAACAATTAATTTTTCCGGAAATAGAATATGATGATATTGTCAAAGTTCGGGGAATGGATATTGTTTTTGTTACAACAGCAAAAAGTAATGACGAAGCAAAAAGTTTATTAAAAGGCTTTGGAATGCCTTTTAAGAATTAGGAGGATACTATGGCAAAAAAAAGTATGATTGTAAAAAATAAAAGAACACCAAAATTTTCTACCAGAGCTTATACTCGTTGTAATCGTTGTGGTAGACCACATGGCGTTTTAAGAAAATATGGTATTTGTCGTATTTGTTTTCGAGAATTAGCTAATGAAGGTAAATTACCTGGTGTTAAAAAATCTAGTTGGTAAGGAGGAATAATATGTTTGTTCAAGATAAAATAGCGGATATGCTTACGAGGATTCGTAATGCTAATCAAATGAAATATGATACTGTTGAAGTAATTGGTACCAAAATGACTCTTGGAATAGCGGAAATATTAAAAAAAGAAGGTTATATTGCTGATTATGTTTATGAAAAAGATACTAAAGGTGATAAATTAACTTTGACTTTGAAATATGGAGCTAAGAAAGAAAGAGTTATCATTGGGTTAAAAAGAATTAGTAAATCTGGATTAAGAGTTTATGCTAAAGCTGATGAAATTCCTCGCGTACTAAATGGATTAGGTATTGCCATAATTTCGACAAGCGAAGGGCTTATGACTGATAAAGAAGCTCGGGCTAAGAGATTAGGAGGTGAAGTTCTTGCCTATATTTGGTAAGATGTGCTTATGAGTAGAATTGGTGAAAGAAAACTTACACTTCCAGCTGGTGTCGAAGTAACTATTAATGGGAATGACATTAAAGTTAAAGGGGCTAAAGGCGAACTAAATTATACATTTAGTGATTTAATTGAAGTTAAAGTAACAGATAATGTTTTAACAACTAAACAAAAAAAGGAATCTAGTAAAGCTAATGTAATGCAAGGTACAACTAATTCCATTATTAATAATATGATTATTGGCGTATCAACTGGATTTAGTAAAGGTTTAGAAGCAGTTGGAGTAGGATATCGGTTTAATGTTCAAGGGAATAAAATTATGGTTAATGCCGGTTATTCTCACCCTGTAGAAGTTATAGTTCCAGAAGGTTTAAGTGTATCATCAGAAAGTAATACGGAAATTACAGTTCATGGAATTGATAAGCAAAAAGTTACTGAATTTGCGGCTAATATTCGCAAAATAAGAGAACCAGAACCTTATAAAGGTAAAGGTATTCGTTATAAAGGTGAATATGTTCGTCGTAAAGAAGGAAAGAAAGCGGCGTAGGGAGGTAAGTTATGATAAAAAAAGAAGCTAATAATAAAGCTCGTGTTCGTAGACATGAAAGAGTTCGGAAAACAATAAGCGGAACTAGTGAATGTCCAAGATTAAATGTCTTTAGATCTAACAAAGGTATTTATGTCCAAGTAATTGATGATGTAACAGGAACAACCCTTGCTAGTTCTTCCCATCTTGAATTAAAAATAAAAAATGGTGGTAATATTGAAGCTGCGAAAGCGGTAGGTAAAGATATTGCCGAAAAATGCCAAAAGAAAAAAATTACGAAAGTAGTTTTTGACCGTGGCGGATATCAATATCATGGTCGAGTTGCAGCCCTTGCTGATGCAGCAAGAGAAGCCGGACTAGAATTTTAGGAGGTAGCATGAGAACTCAAAAAACTGATCAAAAGAAAAATTTATTAGAAGAAAAAGTTGTTTCTATAAAGAGAGTTACCAAAGTTACTCAAGGTGGTAGACATTTTCGTTTTTTAGCTACCGTAGTTGTTGGTAATCGAAAAGGTCTAGTAGGTATTGGTAGCGGTAAAGCTAATGAAGTACCAGAAGCAATTAAAAAAGCCATTCAAGCAGCTAATAAAAATGTTAAGAAAATTGCCCTTAGTGCAGGAAGAACTATTCCTCATGAAGCAACAGCTAAAGTTGGTCGGGCAGTGGTTTTAATTAAACCAGCTAAAGCCGGTCGGGGAATTGTTGCTGGTGGAGCTGCAAGAGCAGTCTTAGAATTAGCCGGAGTAAAAGATATAGTTTCTAAATCTTTAGGGGCAAATTCACAAGTTAATGTTGCTAAAGCAACTCTTGAAGCTTTACAAATGCAAAGAACACCTGAACATATTGCTGAACTTCGTGGCAAGAAAGTTGAGGAATTATAAAATGAAATTAGAAAATTTACCAAAAAATAAAGAAATGAAAGCATCTAAAAGAGTTGGTCGTGGTCCAGGTAGTGGAATGGGTAAAACATCAACTCGCGGTGAAAAAGGTCAAAAATCACGAAGCGGAGCATCTATTCCAGCTTGGTTCCAAGGTGGACAAACTCCTCTTCATCGTCGTATTCCTATAAGAGGCTTTAATAATAGTCAATTTTCTACAAGATTTGCCGTTATTAATTTAGCTGATTTAGAAAAATTCTTTAATGATGGTGATGAAGTTAATCCAACCATTCTAAAAGAAAGAGGAATAATTAAAAAACAACTTGCAGGAATCAAAGTTTTAGCTAATGGTGAATTAACTAAAAAATTAACCGTTAAAGCCCAAAGGTTTTCCACAAAGGCTGTAACAAAAATCGAAAATGCAGGCGGCAAAGCAGAGGTGATTTAGATGTTTCGTGGGTTTTCCCAACTTTTTAATAAAGATAATAAAGATCTAAGAAAACGCATCTATTTAACTCTATTTTGCTTAGGAATATTTTGTTTAGGAACAACGATAACAATTCCTTGGGCTTCTGTAGTTTATGAAGAATTAGGTTTCTTAGAAATATTCAATTTAATGAGCGGTGGTGGTTTAAAAAACTTTTCCATCTTTGCTTTAGGGGTTTCTCCTTACATTACCGCTTCAATTATTACCCAAATTCTCCAAATGGGTATTATTCCTTATTTTAGTGATTTAAAAGAACAAGGTTATGTTGGTCGTCAAAAAATGAATAAAATTACTCGTTATATTGGAATTTTATTTGCCTTCCTTCAAGCTTATGTTCTATGTATATTTTATTTAAAATCTGCTGGAGCATTTGCCATGTTAAAAACGGCTGTTGTTATGACAGCTGGTACAGCATTTTGTTTATGGATGGGCGATCAAATTACGAATAAAGGAATTGGTAATGGTCAATCAATGCTAATTATGGCGGGAATACTTGAAAGTATGCCGGCAATATTTACTGGAGCTTTCCAAGGATTTATTACCTCAGGAAATTATGCTTCATGGTTAGGAATTACCTTATTTGCAGTATTTATAATTGTTTATTTATTAATTATTATTGGTATAATATGGGTTCAATTAGCTGAAAGACGAATTCCAATTCAACATGCTAATCGAACAGCTACTGCTTATGGTGGAGAACAAAGCTTTTTACCAATTAAAATTAATAGTGCCGGCGTTATGCCAGTAATATTTGCTTCCATTTTAACGACGGTTCCTGCCACTATTGCTGGTATCGTAGGAAATGAAAGAGTTATAAACTTTATAAATAATTATATAGTTTATACTTCACCAACAGGCTTTTTAATCTATGCCATTTTAATTATCTTCTTTGGGTACTTTTATACTTATTTGACATTAGATCCAGAAGAAATGAGTAAAAACCTAAACAATAGTGGTGGATATATTCCGGGAATACGACCAGGAAGCGATACCACCCAATATATAAGTAAGTCAATAGGAAAATTAACATTAGTTGGAAGTATTTTCTTAATTGTCTTAGCAGCCATTCCTGTATTATTTTCAGCAATATTTAAATTAGGAAATAATGTATCTATTGGAGGAACAGGAATACTTATTGTTGTTGGGGTAGCAATTGAAGCTTATAAACAAATTGAAAGTAGTTTAATAAGTAGAAGTTATCGATTTAAAAGTAAAAAATTAAAATAGACTAACAATTAAAGGAAGGCGAATAATGAAAAATATTATATTTTTGGCTCCTCCAGCTGCTGGAAAGGGAACATTTAGTAATTTATTAAAAGATAATTATAATTATGAACATATTTCCACTGGAGATATGTTAAGGGAAGAGATTAGTAAAAATACTGACCTCGGGCAAATTGTTCAAGAGATTATGTCAGCTGGTAAATATGTTAGTGATGATATTGTTATTAAACTGATAACCCAAAAGTTAGAGAGCATTCAAGGAAAATCATTTATTTTAGATGGTTTTCCTCGTACTCTAAATCAAGCAATAGTTTTAGACGAAATACTTAAGAATTTAAAACTAGATTATCAAGTTATTTATTTAAATGTAACAGAAGAAATTGCTAAAAAACGCATAATGGGAAGAATAACTTGCGAATGTGGTAAATCATATAATCTAAATGAAGAAAAATTACAACCAAAAATTTCAGGAATATGTGATATCTGTGGAAAAAGTTTAGTAAAGCGAAATGATGATAATGAAGAAGCTTTTAAAGTTCGGTATGAAAGTTATTTAGAAAAAACTGAACCAATTAAGGATTATTATCAAAATAAACATAAATTAATAAATATTGATGCTAATGGATATTATTTAAATGTTTATCAAGATATTATTGAGGTAATAACTAAATGATTAGTATTAAAAGTGCAAGAGAAATAGCTTTAATGAAAGAAGCTGGTAAATATAATCAGCTAACATTTAGGGAAATTGAAAAACATTTAAAAGCGGGTATAACAACAAAAGAAATTGATAAAATTACTCATGATTTTATTATTAAAAACGGTTGTGTTCCATCTTGTTTGGGTTATGAGGGCTACCCAGCTTCGGTTTGTATATCCGTAAATGATGAAGTAGTGCATGGTATTCCTAGCAAACGTAAACTTAAAAATGGCGATATTGTATCAATAGATTTAGTACTAGCTTATAAAGGTTATCATGCTGATGCAACAAGAACCTATATAATAGGTACTGTAAGTAATGAGGTAGCGGATTTAGTTATAAACACTAGAAATGCTTTTTATGAAGCTTTAAAGATCTTAAAAGATGGTGTTCGGGTTAAAGAAATAAGTCGGGTTATTGAAAATTATGCTCATGCCCATGGTCTAAGTGTAGTAGAAGAATTATGTGGGCATGGAATTGGTACTAATATGCATGAAGACCCTGATATTCCCAATTTTGATGATGGCAATAATACAAGATTAAAAGCGGGAATGGTAATTGCTATTGAACCAATGCTTAATTTAGGAAAAAAAGATGTATATTTAGATGATGATAATTGGACTATAAAAACAGAAGATGGCAAACCATCATGCCATTATGAAAATACCGTATTAATAACTAAAGATGGATACGAAATATTAACAGGAGAAGATTAAATAAATGGCTAAAAAAAATAAAACAAATAACTCGTATAAAAATAATGAAGAACGAGTAAATAAAACTAAAGATAAAATTGAAGTAGATGGCGTTGTTACAGAAGTTTTAAAAGGTAGTGATTACCTTGTAGAACTAGAAAATGGACATACTGTAAAGGCCTACGTTTCTGGTAAAATGCGTATTCACATGATTCGTATTTTACCAGGTGATAAAGTTACAGTGGAATTATCGCCATACGATTTAACACGTGGGATTATAACATGGAATAAGAGATAAGGAGTGAAATTATGAAAGTAAGACCATCAGTTAAAAAAATATGTAAAAAATGTAAAATAATTAGAAGAAAAGGTAAAGTTAGGGTTATATGTGAAAATCCTAAACATAAACAAGTACAAGGTTAAGGAGGAATTATGGCAAGAATAAAGAATATTGAATTACCAAATGAAAAACATACTTGTATTGGCTTAACAGCTATTTATGGGATAGGTCGTAATTTAGCTAAAACAATTTGTAAAGAAGCAGGTGTTGACCCAGCTAAGAAAATTAAAGATTTAACAGATAATGAAATTGCTGCCTTAAGAAAAGAAATTGATAAACATACTGTTGAAGGGGACTTAAGACGCGATGTTCAAATGAATATCAAAAATAAAATGGAAATTAATTGTTATCAAGGTGTTAGACATAAAAAAGGTTTACCAGTTCGAGGTCAAAGAACTAGCCGTAATGCGAAAACTCGGAAGGGTAAAGGTAAAGTAGTGGCTAATAAGAAAAAAGTAGGAAAGTAGGTTAAAGTATGGCTTATAATAGAAGAAAAAGAAAAATTAAGAAAAATATTCCGGAAGCGGAAGCACATATTCATTCAACGTATAATAATACTATTGTAACAATTTGTGATAAAGATGGTAACGCTATTAGCTGGTCATCAGCCGGTCGCATTGGTTATAAAGGAAGTAAAAAGAAAACACCTTTTGCTGCCGGGCTTACTAGTGAAGCAGCAGCAGCTGCGGCAGTTGAGCAAGGTGTAAAAAAAGTTGATGTTTATGTAAAAGGGCTTGGCCCAGGTCGTGAAAATGCGATTAGATCATTACAAACAGCTGGACTAGAAATAACTAGTATTGTTGATGAAACTCCAGTTCCTCACAATGGCTGTCGTCCACCAAAAAGACCAAGAAAATAATTTAGGGAGGCATAGTGTATGATAAAATTTGAAAAACCAGAATATAAAATAACTGAATATCAAGAAAATAATTTTTATGGAAAGTTTGAATTAGATCCTTTAGAAAGAGGTTTTGGTACTACGATTGGTAATGCTTTAAGAAGAGTTTTATTATCTAGTTTACCAGGAAGTGCTGTAACAACTGTAAAAATTGATGGAGTTATGCATGAATTTCAAAAAATTGAAGGAGTAGTAGAAGATGTTACAACTATTGTTTTGGCTCTTAAAAATTTAGTAGTAAAAAATCATGCTAAGGAAGAAAAAATTCTAAGATTGACTAAATCTACTGAAGGCCCAGTTACAGCTGGTGATTTTACCAAAGATTCAGACGTAGAAATTATTAATCCAGACCTTGTACTTTGTAATTTAGTTAAAGGTGGGAAAATAAGCATGGAAATTACCATTAATAATGGCCGTGGTTATGTTCCAGCTGCTGAAAACAAAGCTAAATTAGCCGAAGTAAAAGCTGGGGTTATTGCAATTGATTCTTCTTATTCACCTATTGAGTTAGTAAAATATGAAGTGTTAGATACTCGGGTTGGTCAAGACGAATCATATGATAAATTGGTAATGGAAGTTTCTACTAATGGTAGTATGACTCCTGAGGAAGCAATGGCTTTAGCAGCTAAAATATTAATTGAACATTTTAATATTATTGCTGATTTAAATTCAATTAGTAATATTACTGGTATAATGCAAGAAAAGAAAGTAGACACCATGACTAAAACCCTAGAAACACCAATTGAAGAAGTAGAGTTTTCTGTTCGGGCATATAATTGCTTAAAAAGAGCCGGAATACATACTATTCAAGATTTAGTAGATAAGAAAGAAGTCGAAGTTACTAAAATCAGAAACTTAGGTAAGAAATCTTTAAAAGAAGTTATTGATAAAGTTGCTGAATTAGGACTTTCATTTAAGGAGTAGAATATGAAATATAGAAAATTAGGTAGAGAAACTAGAATAAGAAGAAGCATTTTAGCTAGTTTAACTAAAGATTGCATTATGAATGAACATGTTGTTACAACAGAAGCAAGGGCTAAAGAAGTAAGAAAATTTGTTGAAAAAATGATTACTTATGGTAAAGATGGTACACTTGTTTCTCGGCGTAAAGCTTTAGCATTTTTACATAATGACAAAGAAGTAGTTAAAAAAGTATTTGATGATTTAGCTAAAAGATATGAAAACCGAGCTGGTGGTTATACAAGAATTATCAAATTAAAAGAACGTCGTGGCGACGATGCTTTAGAAGTTAAATTAGAACTTGTATAAATTAATAATTCCTTGCAATTTTGTGAGGAATTTTTTTTATAAAAAACATTATTTAGTTATAAATATTAAAGATAGGGACATAATAGCTTTAGGAGGGATATCATGAAAAATCAAGAATGTGATGAATGTAAAGATGCTAAATTTGGTATTGCTTACATTGATCCGGATACAGGAATACTATGTAGTAAAATAGATACTGATATGGAATTACCTAAAGGCAAAAAAGTGTTAGCTCCACAAATCTGTACTAAATGTGGTAATACTAGTTGGAAAACAATTGATAATAAGGAATAAATTTAGTAATGAATAACTCTTATAAGTTAAATTATAGGAGTTTTTTATTAGTTTGTATGCTGTTTAACGTAGTTAAATATAAAAAAATATGTTATATTAACAATAAGAAAAATAGGTGTTGCAAATGAAAAATAAATTATTTTTTAAGGTTTTATTAGGTTTGGTAATAATATTAGTTTTTGGCTTAGGAATCGGTTATTTTGTAGGAACTGAAAACAGTTTAAAAGAAAAAGATAATACAATTAATAATATTAATGATGAAGAAAACGAACCTAAAGAAGAATATGATTATACAAGTGAAGAAATAGAAGATTTTGGTCATTATCTTTGGAAAAATATAACCCCATTATCAGTAATGATTTTAAATGGAAAAGAAGAAAATTTTGCAACTCTTTCGATGGAAAATTTAATAACATTATCTATTAGTGTTATGGATTATGATGAATATAGACAAGACTATTGTGATTATAATGTAAATTGTTCCGAAGATTATTATGGAAAAGCAATTCTTAAAACAACGGAAATAGAAAAGAAATTTCAATATTTATTTGGTTCTGAGAAAAAGTTAATCTTTAAAGATGCGATGAAATTTCCTAATACTTTCGCTCATGATGGCACCTATTATGAAAATTGTCATTTTGAAAATAACCTGTATATATGTGATGCTTTAGATGGTGGGGGAGATAGTTCTGGAGGGTATAATTATGTTTATGGAAATACGGAAATGCAAGATGATACTTTTGTTTTAACAATTTATGGTTATAGTTATAGTTTGAATTATCAAAACGATAATTCATCTGATGATGTAGATGAATATAAAATATCTTCATCACAAAATGATAATATGGGAATGATTACTATTAAGCAATTTGAAGATGAAGATTATTTAAATAAATTTGAAAAAGAACATACGAAAGATATGGATGTTTATAAAGTTACTTATAAAAAAGATGCTAATGGTGTTTATTATTGGTATCAAACTGATGAATTAAATAAATGGTAAGAAAGTTAAGTAATCTTACTTTTATTTTGGATAAATTTAGAAACTTATTTCAGGTAAATTCAGATTGGTTTTGGTCTTCAAAAAATTTTTCATGAAAAATAATTTTATTATCGAAAATAATATGTTAAAATATTGTAGTAGCTAAAGTTATATAGAAGAGGTGCTAGTTATGGCTAAAATTATATCGCTTGTAAATCAAAAAGGTGGAGTGGGTAAGACAACGACAAGTATTAATCTTGCTGCGGCTTTAGGAAAACTAGGTCGACGAGTTTTATTAATAGATATGGATCCCCAAAGTAATGCCACGACTGGCTTAGGATTAAATACAAACGATTTTACAAATGATATTTATCAGTTAATAACAGGTAGATGTGAAGTTAAAAAAGCAATAAAAAAAACTAAATATCATAATTTAAGTATTATTCCATCAACCATTAATTTAGCGGGAGTAGATGTGGAATTTGTCAAAAAAATGTTAGAAGATAAAGAATTTCAACAAAGCTTTCAATTAAAAATTAAATTAGATGAAATAAAAGCAAATTTTGATTATATAATTATTGATTGTCAACCATCTTTAGGTTTAGGAACGATGAATGCTTTAGTTGCTAGTGATTCGGTGATAATTCCCGTGCAATGTGAATTTTTTGCTTTAGAGGGAATTAGACAACTACTTAATTCCATAATCATGGTGCAATCAAGTATGAACCCTAACTTAAGAATAGAGGGTGTCCTACTCACAATGTTAGATGGGCGAACAAATATTGGTTTAGAAGTAATTGAAGAAATAAGAAAATATTTTAAAGATAAGGTATTTAATACTATAATACCAAGATTAGTAAGATTAGTTGAAGCTCCAAGTCATGGTAAACCCATTAATGAATATGATCCAACCAGTAGAGCCACTGAGGCGTATGCCAATTTAGCGAAGGAAGTGATTAGTAGAGATGGAGAATAGTAAGAAAAAAGCTTTAGGGAAAGGTTTAGAACAATTATTTTCAAACCAAGTGATTGATTTTGATGACTTTGAACAAGGAATTGTCGAAGAGGCGGAAGCAACCAAGGATATTTTAGAAATTGATGTCGATGAGATAAGGAGTAATCCTTACCAACCTCGGAAGACATTTGATAATGAGTCATTAAATGAATTAGCAAAATCAATAAAAGAATATGGAATAGTTCAACCCATCATTGTTAAAAAAAGTATTAAAGGGTACGAGCTAATAGCTGGAGAACGAAGAACTAAAGCGGCAAAGATTGCTGGCTTAAAAAAAATTCCAGCGATTATCAAAGATTTTAATGATGAAGAAATGATGGAAATAGCTTTAATTGAAAATATTCAAAGAGAAAATCTAAATCCAATTGATGAAGCAACTTGTATGAGTAATATTATTCGTTTACGAGGATATACCCAAGAAGAATTTGCTGAAAAATTTGGGAAAACCAGAACTTATGTTACGAACATATTGGGACTTTTAAAATTACCGGATAATGTTCGGAAATTGGTTGAAAATAGAGCTATATCGATGTCCCATGCGAGAATCCTTAGTAAGATGGATGATGATGAGCGAATCATTGCTCTTGCTAATCGGATTGTAACTGATGGCATGAGTGTTCATGAATTAGAATTATTATCTAATCCGCTTAATGAATTACCTAAAAAAAGAACTAAAAAGCGAAATTTAGATACAGAATTTCGAATTTATGAAAATATAGCTATTGATAAATTTAATACAAAAGTACGAATTGGGAAGAATAAAATAGAAATATATTTTGACGGTAGGGAAGACTTAGAAAGAATACTAGAATTAATGAATGTAAAAGTCGAGGATGAATAATGGATAAAGAATTTAATTTATTAGATCAGGTGATTATGAAAAAGCCCCATGCTTGTCAAAGTAATTTATGGACAATTACCCGAGTTGGGGTTGATGTAAAAATTAAATGTAATAATTGTGGCCGAGAAGTGATGCTTGATCGTTTAGAATTTATGCGTAAGTTAAAAAAGGTGATAAAAAATGAAGAAAATAAAGACTAAAAATCGCATCGGCTTACATCCTGTGATGACATTATTGATTTTATGCTTTATCGTGATTATTATCAGTGGCATATTAAGTTTCTTTAATGTCCAGGCAACGTTTAATAAAATATCACCAACAACAGGTGAGCTCCAGGTTACAACGGAGGCCGTTAATTCTCTTTTTAGTTTAAGTGGACTTAAATATATATTTACAAATACAGTTGCTAATTTTGCTAATTTTGCGGTTTTACCTCACTTAATTATTGTTTTGTTAGGTTTTGGGGTTATGGAAAAAAGTGGTTTTTTAAAAACAGTTATAATATTATGTACTAAAAAAGCCAAAAAAACTACGGTAACTTTTATGGTAGTCTTGATATGTATGTTAGCAAGTATTATTGGTGATTTATCATATATTATATTTATCCCTTTGAGTGCTTTACTATTTTTATATGGTAAACGTAATCCTACGATTGGGGTTATTGCTTCGTTTGCCGCCTTAAGTTGTGGGGCTGGACTTAATTTTTTATTAACAAGTGTGGATTCAAGTTTAATTACCACCTCATTAAGTTATGCTCATTTATTGCAACCTGGTTATGCTATATCACCTTATGCTTTTCTTTATGTTAATTTGTTAGCAATTATTGTATTATCACTATTAATTACTAATATTACCGAAAATATTATAGCTAAACGAGTGCCAAAATATAGTTTTGCGGAAGAAGAAAATGTAGAAGATGATTTAGTTTTTACCAAAAAGAAAAAAAGAGGTTTAGCATTTGCGATTATGGCTGGGATAGTATATTTATTAATATTCATTTATAATATTATTCCGGGCTTACCTTTTTCAGGAAATTTACTAGATAATAGTCAAGTTTTATATATTGATAAGTTATTTAGTTATAATTCTTTTTTCAGTAATGGCTTTGTATTTATCGTTACGGTTTTCTTTGTTATTTTAGGTTTGGCTTATGGTATTGGAGCGAGAACTATTAAAAATAATAAAGAATTTGTGGATGCTTTAGGTTCTTCCTTAAATGGAATAGGAAAAGTATTATTAATGATTTTTGCTTCTGCGACATTTATAAGTATTATGAAACAAAGTAATATAGGAAATGTTGTAGCAGGTTTTTTAGCCAATATGATAGCTAATACTACTTTTTCTGGTTTACCTTTAGTACTATTAATATTTATTAGTACAATAGTTGCAACATTAGTTTTACCTAATTCCTTAAGTAAGTGGCCAATTTTAGCCAGTAGTGTTATAACTACTTTAATGAGTTCTGGGATTAGTCCTGAATTTGCCCATATTATTTACCGGTTTGGTGAATCAGTTAGTTTAGGCTTAACACCAGTATTTGCTTATTTTGTTGTATACTTAGCCTTTTTAGAAAAATATAGTCAAAATGATAAACAATTTAAATTATCCAAAGCGATTAAATATCAATGCCCATATGCCTTGGCTTCTGTCATGGTCTTTGTGGTAATTATAACGGTTTGGTATTTACTTAATTTACCAGTTGGTATAGGTACTGGTGTAGCTATTTAAGGGGGAATGAATAATGGCTTTAAAAGCAGGAATTGTTGGCTTACCAAATGTTGGTAAGTCAACCTTATTTAATGCGATAACTAAACAAAATATTTTAGCTGCGAATTATCCTTTTGCAACGATAGAACCAAATGTTGGGGTAGTATTAGTCCCTGATAAAAGAATCGAATTTTTAAAAAATTTATATAATCCACCTAGTGTGGTGCCAACAACCTTTGAATTTACAGATATTGCCGGTTTAGTAAAAGGAGCTCATGAGGGCGAAGGGCTTGGCAATAAATTTTTAGCTCATATTCGGGAAGTTGATGCGATGATTGAAGTTGTCCGATGCTTTGATGATAATAACATTACACACGTCGCTGGAGCAACAGACCCCATTCGGGATATCGATATAATCAATGTTGAATTAATTTTAGCGGATTTAGATATAATCACTAATCGAATTGGCAAGATATTAAAAAAAGCCGAAACTACAAAAGATAAACAAACCGTAAGGGAATTAAATTTATTACAAAAATGTGAAAAAGCGTTAGCTCAAAATATTCCTTTAAGACAAATTACTTTCGATAAAGAAGAATTAAGTCTTATTAAAAATTTTAATTTTTTAACATTAAAGCCCCTTATATATGTTGCTAATGTTAATGAAGAAGCACTAGGAGAAGATAATGAGTATGTTAAACAGGTAAAAGAATATGCAAAGAGGGAAAATACAAAAGTTATCGTTATGTGTGCTAAATTGGAATCAGAATTAGCTAGTTTAGAAGAAGATGAAAAATTAGAACTCCTAAATTCTTTAGGAATTAATGAAAGTGGTTTAGATAAGTTAATTGTTGCTTCATATGATATACTAGGCTTAGCAACATTCTTTACAGTCGGAAGTGATGAAGTTCGGGCTTGGACTTTTAAAAAAGGGATGAAAGCTCCCGCATGTGCCGGAATAATTCACAATGACTTTGAAAGAGGGTTTATTCGAGCCGAAGTAACAAGTTATGAGGATTTAGAAAAGTTGGGTGATGATAAAAAAGTAAAAGAAGCTGGTAAATTACGAATTGAAGGTAAAGATTACATCATGCAAGACGGTGATATTTGCTATTTTCGATTTAATGTATAAGAGGAGGGATATCATGAATAAATTGTTTAGCAAAGTATTTATGTGGATGGCAATTGGTTTGTTAGTAACATTTGCCACCGGATTATTTGTTTCTACTAATGAGGTAATGTTAGAAAATGTCTTTTCAACAACAGGCTATATAATTTTCGCCATTATAGAAATTGTTCTGGTTATTGTTTTAGCCGCCAGGGTTTTGAAAATGAAACCTACAACCGCGAAAGCCGCTTTTATTTTATACTCCTTTGTTAGTGGTTTAACATTTTCTTCCATCTTTGTTTATTATTCATTAAGTTCAATCATCTATGTCTTCTTAGTAAGTGCTCTTTTATTTGCTATCTTAGCAATGGTAGGGTATACTACCAAAGCTGATTTATCAAAGTTAGGAACTTATCTATGTGTTGGCTTACTTGCCATTATAATTATTTCGTTATTTGGATTTATCTTTAACTTAAGTCAATTAGATATTATATTATCAATTGCATCTGTGGTTATCTTCCTAGGAATAACAGCTTATGATATTCAAAAAATTAAACAATTAGAACATAGTGGTCTTCCTGAGGATAATTTAGCAATCTATGGGGCATTGGATTTATACTTAGATTTAATTAACATATTCTTAAATCTTTTATCAATTTTTGGTAAGAGTGATAATTAATGGATATAAGTTTAAAAAGAATAGGGGCATATCTTATTGATATTGCCCTTATTACAATCATAGTAACCCTCTTAGGTCATATTAAATTTATAAATCCAAGTTATGCTTTATATCAAGAAAACTATGTTAAATATAATGAATTAATTAATAATTATAAAGATAATAAAATAAAAAAAGATGATTATGAAAAAGAATTAATAACTTTAAACTATAAATTAGGACAAGAAAATGTAGTCAATGGTGTAATAACAATTGTTACGATTATAATTTATTTTGGCGTTATTGAATACTTTTGGGATGGAGAAACGGTTGGTAGAAAATTAACAAAAATAAAACTAGTTAGTAATAAAGATAAGCAAAAATTACATTTGGGAAATTATTTAATTAGAACTTTTATTTTAAATAATATCTTATTTAGAATATTACTAATAATTGGTGTATATGTTTTTAAAGAAGAACCATACTTTAATTTTGCTTCTATCATTAGTTTTATTGAAAGTGTGGTTGAATCTGTTATTTTAATAATGGTTGTGCTTCGTAAAGATAATCGTGGCTTACATGATATGGTAGCTCAAACGAAAGTTATTGATGTTGCGAAAAATACTAAATAAATTTTAGTATTTTTTTAAATGCTAATTTGCTATAATTATAACAGAGGTAGGGTGGTAATTATGAGTAAAAAAAAGAAAAATAATGAACCTTTTGAATTTGAGGATTGGCGAGATAAAAGAAAGATAAAAAAGTATATTTTTCTATCGTTATTTAGTTTAATCATAATTTTATTTGGGGGTTATTTTGGTTATTTTTATTTTTATAGGAATACAACTAGTTATTTAGATAAGAGTACGAAAAAGATTGAATTAGCATTTACCAATATTTTTACAAAATTACAAGAATTTGGGGATAATGATTTAACTAATTTAGATACCCAAATTAGTGGTAAATATAAAATAACTTATGATAATAAAACTTATGATTTAGATTTGTCCTTGATTGAATCAAATGATAAATTAATTTCCGCTTTAACAGGAAGTCTAAAAAAAGAGGAAAAAGAAATATTTAATGGTTTACTTCAAGTTCAAGATAATAACATAATTGTTAAATCTCCTAATATATCTAGTAAAACTTTATATAGTAATTTAAATCATAACTTAATTTTAAAAAATAGTAATTTAATAAATATTTCTGGTTATACAGGACTGGAAGATATTAAATATATGGTTGGTAAGTTAATTTTATATCATAAGGAAGCTTTAAAAAAAGGAACTTTGAAAACGAACATTGTGGGTTTAAATTTAAAAGAGTATAAAGTAAGTTTAGATGATAATGAAAAAAAGGAAGCATCGAAACGGTTAAAAGAATTAATTGAACAAGATGAAAAGTTAAGTCAAATTATAAAAAATTTAAATATAACGAGTTATGATTTATTACAAGTGGGTGAATTATCCATAATTGTCAATACTTTGACGGAACAAATCGATAGTTTTTCTTTAACGAGTGAAGGCAAAACTTGGCAAGGAAAATGGGATGGGCAAAAATTAATTCTAACTAATGCTTCTACAAAATATGAAGTATGGCTAACCGATAATACAATTAAGATTAATGTTTATGAAAATGATTTCGTTATTAAAGAAATGGAATTAGTTGTCAATAATCAAGATTTAAATATAAGTTATAAAACCAAAGAAATTGGAGAAATTAAAGTAACTTTAACGAAAATTAATGCCAAAGAATATAATTTAGTTTGGGATAGTAATAATATTCAATTTAATTTAAAAATAGAAGAAGTGGCAGAAAATATTCGCAAGATTACTGGTTCCGGTAGTTATAAAAAAGATAGTAAGAAATGGCAAATAGAATGTGATGCTAATATTGCGATAAGAGAAAATTTAATAAGTGAGATTGACTTAGATAATGCGAAGAATATTGAAGATTTAAATGAAGCCGAAAAAAAGGAAATAACTGATAATTTAGCTAATATAAAAGAAAGTTTGAAAACAGAATAAAAGGAAGAGGAAAATGGAAGAAGAAAATAGAACACAGGTTGGGTTTTGGAGTTTTATTTTTGTAATTGCAATTGTAATTAGTAATTTAAATAGTAATGTTTGGGAAGGAACTGGGACGAAACTTATTTTCACTGGAGTTAAAGTTTTACCATATTTTATGTTTCTTTCTGGTTATTATTTGATGGTCAAAGTTAAGAAAAAGCAAAAAGAATCGGTTGGTAACCAAGCTTGGAGTTATACCAAAAATGTAATTAGTACTTTATATCCCGCTTTTTTGGGAGGCGTTGTTTTAGCGTTTATTGTACAAAATGTTATTGCTAAAACAAGACTTTCCGCCTTGCTCGGTACTCTAATGAACTCTTTAGGGGAGTTTTTAGGCTTTACCCCCCTTTTAAGTTTAGAGTTAGGTAGTAGTGCTACGCACTTTAATATAACTAGTCAATCCTTGGTAATTTGGAATAAACCTTTGTGGCTTCTTTCCGGAATTGTTGTAAGTGGGTTAATTCTTTATTATATTGCCGCGAAAAATGAAGATTTTTTTAAAACTGTATTTGCTCCTTTATTTTTAATTATAAGTTATATTTATTTAAGTTTAAATTTAGATTTTGTTTGGCTTCCTAAAGCTTTAATAATAGTTATGGCAGGGATGAGTGCTGGGATGCTTCTTTATTATCTAGTGGAACATTTACAACATAAAAAATTTAGTGATAATTTAACGATGTTTTTTAGCATTCTTCACATTGGTTTAGCGATGTTTATTCTTTATACTTGTTATGCGGGATTTAATTGGAGTAGTATTAGTTATGCGTTAGTAATTTATTTATTTTGTTTAGTTTTATTAACAAATAAAGATTATATAGCAACATTTTATAATAAAAGTAAGATATGTGCTTTCTTAGGAAAAATTACTTTATATATTTATGTATGTCATATTGCTTTTATTGATTTAATTCCTTATTTGTTTCCTTATATGGATTATACGGCAAGTATTATCTTTACTAATGCATTTACAATTTGCTTTGCCATGTTAATGTATTATGTTGATACTTGGGCTATTAGTCCTATATTTCGAAAAAAGAAACGTAAAGAACTTTTTAAAAAGTAAATTAACTATCAAATTAGATAGTTTTTTTTAAAGGAGTTATGTTATTATTTTGGTAGAAGGTGATAATATTGTTTAAAAAGGTAACAGCCCAAGAAGCAATTGATGTAATTCAAGATAACGATACGGTGGGAATAAGTGGCTCTGGTGGTTATGGCTCCCCCGAAGCTTTATTAGGGGCGTTAGAAACGAAATATAAAGAACAAAGTAAACCACGAAATTTAACTGTAACAACTGGCATTTCGGTTGGTAACTTAAGTTACGATGATGTGGGGATGAACCATTTAGTAGCCAAAGGCTTAGTAAAAAGAGCGATATGTGCTCACTTTGGTATGGGAAGAAATTTTGGTTTAGCTGTTGGTCACAATGAATTTGCCGCATATGCCCTTCCTTTAGGAATATATGGACATCTTCTTCGAGCTTTAGCCAAAGGGGAAGCGGGAATTTTTTCAAAGGTTGGTTTAGACACATTCATTGATCCTGATGTGGAAGGAGGCCAAATGAATGATTTAGCTAAAGTAGAAAAGTTTCCTTTAATTTTTAAGAAAGATTATGGCTATGGGGAAGAATTATTTTATCAAACTTTTCCAATTAATGTAGCTTTAATTAAAGCTAGTTTTGTTGATAATGAGGGAAATGTTTCTTTACTTGATGAAGCTGTAATTGGGGAACAAAGGGAGCTTGCCGCGGCAGTTCATAACAATGGGGGAATTGTTATTTGTGAGGTGGAAAAAGAAGTAGATAGAATAAAAGCTCAAGATTTAGTAATTCATAAATCCTTAGTGGATTATGTAGTTATTAATCCACCAAATGAAGCTTTAGGTGATTTTAATTTTCCTTATCCGCATCCTGAACTAACTGGGCAAGAATTAAAACAGGGAAAGTTAATTGAAAAGTTACCTTTTAATGAACGAAAAATTTGTGCTAGACGAGCCTTTTTAGAATTAAAAAAAGGTGATGTTGTTAATTTGGGGATTGGTATGCCCGAAGCGGTCGCCAAAGTTGCTGCGGAAGAGAACTTTTTTAAAGAAATTACTTTATCGGTGGAAATGGGACCTTTAGGTGGTATCCCTTTATCAGGCTATAGTTTTGGTGCTAGCCTTAATCCTGAGTGTCTTAATTCGACAACGGATACTTTTGATCTTTATGATGGAGGCTACTTAGATTTAGCCGTTTTAGGTTTAGCCCAAGTTGATAAAGAGGGAAATGTTAATGTTTCAAAGTTTGGCGAACGAATAACCGGACCGGGTGGTTTTATAAATATTAGTCAAAATACAAAACGTTTAATTTTTTTAGGAACCTTTGCTACTAAAAGTAAAGAAAAAAAGTTTGTCAAAAAGGTTGAACAAATAACTTTTTCGGGCAAAAGAGCTTTGAAAAATAAACAAGAAGTATTATATATTACGGAAAAAGGGGTATTTACTTTAACGGATAAAGGGTTAAAATTAATGGAAATAGCTCCAAATGTGAATTTAGAAAAAGACATATATCCCTATATGGATTTTAAACCTTTGGTTGCTCCAGTGCTTAAAGAAATGGATGCTTGGATTTTTAAAAATAATTAGGGGCAAAATTTCAAAGTAAATGCATCCCATAAAAGTCAAAGTAAATACGACTAATAGGGAAAGTAAAAAATCAAAAG
>CANQCI010000017.1 GCA_947589675.1 uncultured Bacilli bacterium
CAACATACAACAAGTTTAGCTAATAGTGCACAAGATAATAGCTATCGGTATTCCGGAAATAACCCAAATAACTTTGTCTGTTTTGGTGATGGTAGTGAGGCTTATAACAATGGAGGAACCTCATGCCCAGATACCAATTTATATCGAATAATTGGTGTATTTGGCAACCAAATAAAATTAATCAAGTCGGAATACATAACCAGTGCTGAATTAGGAATAGCCAGTGATGGTAAGCCAAGTACAGGAAGTTATGATAGTTTAAAAAGAGTAAAAGTAGCACCAAGTGAAGGATTTTACTGGAATAAAACAGCTGATAATACATGGGGAAGTAGTACCTTATATACAGCATTAAATAATGGAACTAGTGGCTATTTAAATAAATTAGGTGCAATATGGACAAATAAAATAGCAACAACAACGTGGCATGTCGGAGGACATAGTGATTATAAGGTAACACCAAAAGTAATGTATGATGCAGAAATAAAATCAAGTCCAACAGTATCGGCACAAATTGGATTAATGTATGCTTCGGAATTAGAACACGTATGATGCCCCCTATATTTTAAGTTTAATTTCTAGTGTGAAATCATTTGTGGTATTTCCCCATCTACTGGCTTTTTCCTTATTATAATAAACTACATCAATTATTTCTGATAGTAGTTCATTTTTTTCTTCAACAGTGGCATTTTCATATAATTCTAAGCAAGTTTTAATGTTTGGAATAATTTTAGTTATGTTTTCAGAATCAATTTGTTTAATTTTTTCTTCAATATTTATTTTTGTATTATTATATTTTTCTAAATCATTATTTAAGGAATTAATTCGTAATTTAAAAGTTTCTTCATCATAAATGCCTTTTTCTAAAAAATCACAACATTTCATTTTTTGGTTTTTAATATCATCTATTTTTTTTGTTAAATTTTTAATGTCATTTTGATATTTAGCGGTATTATCCTCAAATTTTTTATTATATTCATCGAGATGAGTTTCATAATTATTTAATATTTTTTTTAATTCTTCAAGTAATTTATTTTCTACTAAATCTAAATATGATTGTGGCATTTTACAGGTTGGGTTACGACATACTAAAGCTGAACCATAATTTTTTTTATATGATATCCGCCTCATTAAAGTATAGCCACATTTTTTACACCTAATTAATCCTGAAAGTGGATTTTTTAAAGTGTAGTCTTTTTTTACTTTTTGAGAATTGCTATATCTGTCTAATTTTTCTTGTACTTCCAATCCTTCTTCCCATGTTATTATTGGTTCGTGTCTTCCAACTGCTTCAATACAATTAGAATTTAATGGTCTTATTTTTTTTATTTCTCCATTAACCAATTTCAGAACACTTTTTCTTTTATACCATGTTACATGTCCTGCATATACACGCCAACTTTTTAACTGATACCTAACAGTTTCAGAAGTCCATACTTTCCCAGTAGGAGTTAATATTCCTAAATCATTTAATTTGTTAGCAATAGTCGGAGGAAATAAATTATCTTTTAAGTAATAATCAAATATTTTTCTTATAATCTTACTATCTTCATTTGGAACCATGGTATAACCTTTTTCTCCCTCCAGCTTTTTTTTAGTATATCCGAATTTTGCTTTTGATGTTATACATTTTCCCTCACGTACGGCTTGTTCTCTTCCTCTAGCTAATATTTTTTTAACATATTGTAAATATTTTCTTGATTGATACAAGCTATCTTCAAAATAGGATAAGTCAAATTCATCATCTAAATTAAAAACTCTAGTAGGTACAATAATCCTAGTATTACTTAATTTAAACTTTTGAACTATTATTCCTTGGTCTATGGTATTCCCTCGAGCTAGTCTTTCTATTTCAACAACTAAAACTCCTTTAACATCATTTTTTTCTATTTTTTGCAATACTTTTTGTATCTCTGGTCTATCTTCAATTGTATCTCCAGAAACGACTTCTCTAAAAATATTTTTTTCGGGAATTTTACAGCCAAAAGTATTAGTTGCAAAATTCTGCAATATTGTTTCATGTCTTTCTAAAGTTTTTTCTATTGGTTCATCACTAGAAAGTTCATTATCTTTTCTTGATTTTCTTAAATATATAATAATATAATCCACTAATTCTTGATTAGTTGCATTTTCTAAATTAAATAGTTTTTTGATAGTTTCTAACATTTATAACACTTCCTTTTTAAATTCTGCTGTGTTATAATGTAAAAGAAAGCTCAATTACATTATAACTCTGTTATTTTGTTTTAAAGATTGCTAGTCTTATGAGTTTTCATTTTCCTAGTGTTTGAGGCACTAGGATTTTTTTATTTATCTTCATTTTTCATAATAAGAGGTTTAACAGCTTTAGTAAAATCCATTAATTTTTCAAAGTCTTTCTCTGTTAATTCTTCATTATTTTCAAGAATACCTTTATTTTTTAAAATTTTTTCTAAATATTGTAAGTCTGTTTTATCATCATCTTTAGTAAATTTATTTATATTTTTTTTAGGAACATCAAATCCTATTAACCAAGCGGGATTAACATTTAAAGTTTCAGCTAAAACCATTAATTTTTTTAGCCTCGGCTCGGTTTTACCAGAAACATACTGACTTAGGTCATTTCGTTCAAGTCTTACATTATATTCCTTACAATATGGGATAGACTTTTTTAATATATCTACTTGTTTTAAATTTTGCTCAATCATTATTTCATTAAGTCGTGTTGATGTATGTGCTTTTTTCTCCATTATAAATCCCTCCATAAGATAAATAAAACAAATTATTTATTTATTTATTTTATTAGTTTCATCTGAAAATAAGATGAATTTTTTATTTGCTTTAATAATTTCCATAATATTGTTAAATTTTTCTGTTGTAAGTTTGTCATTTTCACCTAATAATTGATGTTCTTTTAATGTCTTCTGGAAAATTTCTAAATCGTTATCAATACTACTTTCGCCATAAGGTCTAATATCGGTGATGTCATCATCAGCTAAATAATCAATGGAACAATTAAAGAATTTTGCTAATGCACGTAAAGTAGGAAGCTTGATATTATCTGTACCTTTTGAATAAAATCCTCTTAAAGTTGAATAGGGTATTCCTGATTTAGTAGACAAATCATGCAAATTTTTAATATTTTTTTTAGTCATTAAATTTTCTAACTTACTTAAAAAGGTCATTTCAATCTCTCCTAACTGATTATATTATAAATATTTTTTTCTGTATTGTCTATATGAAAAATGTCCCATAGGACAAAAAAAAGTCAAAATTGCCAAAAAATGGTTGACAATATGTCCCATAGGGTATATATTTGTAGTGTAGTTACCCTATGGGACACATTTATAAAACAAAATGTGTTATGTAGGGCAATAAATGAGAGGAGGAAAATCATGTATAAGAATTTACAGATTTTAATGATTAACAACAATATTGATGAAAAAAACATTGCCGATACTTTAAATCTTACTTTAAAAGCTGTTCAACATCGTCTTAGAGGAAACACTGAATTTAAACGTAGCGAGATGTTAATTATTAAGAAAAAATTATTTCCTACATATACTTTAGACCAATTATTTGATGATGATATTGAAATAATTGAAGTGAAAAAAAATGAAAATTAAATATAAAAGTTACAAGACTAGCTGGGAGGAAAATAACAATAATGGAAGTAACAGTAATTGAAAACAACTTAAGTAAGGAAGAATTAAAGAAAAATTTAAAAAAACTTTACGATGTTATTTATAAGATAGGTATGCAACAAAAGGAAAGAGGAATTGATGTGTCTAATGCTTTTATGACCGTTGACGAATATGAAAGAATAAAATCGGAAAAGCCCGAAACTTTTATATAAAAATTAAAAAAATAAAAAATTAAAAATTTAGGAGGGAATATAAATATGACATTTAAAAATAAAAATAGAAAAATTGTAAATTTATCAGACGATATAGATGATATTATTGATAAATTGGAACAAGTATTGTGGAGAACAAGACCGAGTAAAGAAACATCAAATGGAGAACCGACAGAAGCTGAGGCATGGAATTTATTACTTAAAGCTTATGCAATAAAAGCTTCTTTACTAACATCAGAACACACTTGTAATTATTGGGGTTAAAAAATAAATGAAAAAGTAATTGATATAAAATCAATTACTCGCAATTGTACTAACATTAACTGTTTGTTTCTTCTTTACCAACATACAAAACATTATCTGTTAGTTTAAGTTCATCGAATACATATTTTTGAAACTTATGCTCACAATTATAATCTTGAAATTCATTAAATTTTTTATCTATTTTATCAAATTCTTCTTCTTTGACTGTATCATTATATATTGCCGTATATAATGGAGTAAAAAGAACATAGATAAATTCTACATATTTGTCTTCAGGATTATCAATATCATCTTCGTCATTATACTGTTCTTGATAACTATGAAAGACTTTTACGTCTGGAACACCATTCCAAAGACAAGTTGTAATCATGGTACAAAAATCATCGATGTTTTTATTCTTTATATACAAAACCAATCCTCCTTTCTAAAAAATATTTTAAAGGAGCATATAACAAAAATCAAATAAAATTCATACATCTAGCTAGAGCTAAGATATACCCTTTTATCAATCCTTTCTTTTTAATGCTAGTAAAGTCGCTAATAATACCATCGTCTTAGCTCTAATTAGATGTATGAATGTATCAATAAATAATAAAAACTTTACCAGCTGATATAAAAAACAATTAAATAAAGAATATACAGAAGACAGGTTAAAGAAGATTGAATAACAATACTAATTTTACTATTAAGTTTAGTACAAATAATATTAAATTACTTTTTATGAATATTTATCTAGGTGGGTTTTGGTGGTTTCTATAAGAAAGGAATACTAATATGGATAAAAAGAAATATTGGCTACGAATGGAAAAAGGATTTTTTAATAATCCATTAATTAAAATTATGTTAAAACAACCAAATGGTTATGAATTAGCAATATTTTATGAACAACTTATGCTTGAAACAATAGATACCGTAGGTCATTTAAAATTTAGTGAAACTAAAGCTTACAATGAAGTTTTATTATCTGCGGTATTTGATAAACCATTAGAGTTTGTTAAAGAAGCCATAAAATTTTTAAAAGACTATGGGGCAATTGAAGTTTTAGAAGATGGAACATACTTTTTAACCGAAGTCGCTAAAATTATAGGTAAGGAATGTGATTCTGCGGCTCGAGTTAGAATTTATCGAGCCAAAAATAAAATGGAAATTGAAACCAAACACGACAGTAACGAAGAAAGTGTTACTGATGTAACTGATAATTATAATTATTTAAACAGCGATGTAACAGATAAAAAAAATGAGTGTAACACTGATGTAACACATGATGAAAATAAATGTAACAGCGATGTAACAAAATGTAACGAGATAAATAATAAAGAAAAGAATAATAAAGAAGAGAATAATAAAGAAAAGAATATTCTTCATATAACAACAATAACAACAATAACTAAAATAAATAATTTTGTAACAAAAAACTTTAAACAAGAATTAACTGAATTAGAAAAAGAAAAAATTAAAGAGTGGTTGTCGTTGTTTGATGAGAAAGCAATCTTTTATGCTTTTGAAAAAGCTGTTTTTAACGGTGTTAAAAAATTTAGTTATGTACAAGGCATCTTAAACAACTGGAAAAATTTAAAATTAACTACTTTTGCCAAAATTCAAGAATATGAAAGCAAGGGTATGAGTCATAACGCAAATGTTGCACCGGAGATTCTTCAAGTAGATTGGTTAAATACATAGGGAGGGTTGTATGATTTTAGTTAGTGGAAAAAAATATCAAGATATGGTTAAGTTAAAAAATTCCTATAAAGAAGAGCTTGTTAAAAATAAAGAGTTGTTAAAAACGAGTGAACGGCGAAATTTTATTTTACTTGAAGAAAAGAGTAAAGCTACTAATTTGTTTTGTCAAAAACTTAAAGTTTTAGAAGAAAAACTAAATCATAAACAAGAGGAAAATGCGGAATTAGAACTAAAATATAATCTTCTCAAAAAAGATTATAATAAAAAGCTTGAAACTATTAAAAAATACAGGAAAGCTGTTGGTTCTAAAGGTGGCTTAGTAAAGAAACTTAACCAAAAAGAAAAACGTATTGTGGAATTAGAAAAAGAAATAGAAGTTTGGAAAAAAGATAAATACAAAGTTAAAAGATTAAGGGATGCCACAGAACCAAAAATGAAAATGAATTATAAACTTAATAATTCTAAAAATGGACAAGTTAAAGCTATTTTAAGAGATATGTATCATGAATAATGTTGATGAAAAAGATAAGAAAATATTACAGTTAGAAGCGGAAATATTGTCGTTAAAGATGGTAAATAAAATTCAAGTGAAAAATTTTATTAATATGCGAACAAGAGATGAAACTTTAAAAAAATTAAAATATCTTCTTAAAACTCATCAAGATAAAAGAAATAATATGTATTTTTATGAAGAGGGGCAAATTGATACATTACTGTGGGTATTAAATTTGCAAAATAATTTTAACAAAGAACAATTAAAAAAAATTAAGGAGGAATATTAAATTGTTTAAATGTGATAATTGTAAAAGAATAACTCAACCTCGAGAAAAATTAACGAAATATCCAGTAGAATATCGAGATAGAGTTTATCAGTATGAAAGAAAAAGAAGGACAATTGCCACTTATGGAAAAGAGATAGTTAAAGAAATTAATTTATGTGAAGATTGTGCTAAAAAATTGAAAAATTTGGAGGCAAATTAATGAAATACTTATTCTTTACATTAAAACCATTGGAGCTATGTCTATTATGAATTGTATAGAAATGTCTAAATTTAATGATGAGCGTAATAAGAAATGTTCCTGTGGAAAAACAATCACTTTTAATAGAACCAAAGTTGAAGTATGTACTCATTGTGGACATCTTGTTTATTACGATAAATTAACTTTATTTAGAGAAAAAGCTAAGATGGCTTTAAGGAAAGGAAACAAAAATGAAAAATAAATTATTATTAGGAATACTTTTAGGGGGAATGTTGTTAGGTGTAACTGGTTGTGAGGTAATAGAAACTGACTCTGATAAGACAATTGATGTTGGAAATAAACTATCAACTAATCAACCAACCCCGACAGATATTGATTATAGCTTAGAAAGATACAATCTTATTAAGAGAGCTTATTGGGTTAATGGTATGCGAGATAAAGCAAGAAGCTTAAGCTCACCAATTGCTGATATGCCTTTAGGATATATTGTCTTATTAACTGAAAGTGGGTCGGTTGTTGGAAAGTTTATTGTAGATGGTAAAGTATCTAGTTTAAATAGTTTTTTAACTCCTGACAGTGAGTATTATGAAAATCCAAATTTTTCTAGTAAATGGATACCTGATGTTGATGGTAGTTATGGAGAAAATGATAATGGGATATTCTTCTTTACAACCGATGGTAAGTATGTAGAATGGACAGGCACTTACTTGTATAGTGATATACCGTTTAAGGTTGATGAACCAATAGTAAAGGTGGATTAGTATGAATAATAAAGGTTTTACTTTAATTGAATTAATAGCATTTATAGTTTTTGCAACGGCGGTAATAATTTATATCATAACAATAATTGAGGTGATGAAATGAAATATTTTTTAGGAACAATATTAGCTTTAATTCTCTTATTTATAGCTTATATATGCTTTTTCCCATCAGGACGGACTTTGATAAATTCCTATGGTAATGTAATGAAAAAAGTAGATGATAAGACTTTATATGAAACTAGAAAGAAAGTAGAGGACACCGCTAGGGCTAGCATTGCTTCATATAAAACCGATAAAGCTACTTATGAAATGTATAATGACTCTAGTGATGAAGAAAAAAGGTCTTGGGCGGAACAAGCTAAAATGCGGGCTAATAAAACAGCAAATGTCTTTAATGAATTTATGTTAAAAAATAGTTATGTTTTTGAAGATAATATGCCGGCTGATATTAACATTAGATTAGAATTAATTGGTGAAGATTATGAAAAATAAAGAAATAACGATGTTGGGATTAGCAAATAGAATATATAACCGTATTGCTCCCAAAAAAATAAAATATGATGGCGATGTTTGGGAGTATTGTGAAGATGATTGCAATTATTATTCCAAAAATCAAGATGTAATGTTAAACAATGAATATATAAGCATATTAAAGTTTTTAGATGATAAAGTTGAAATTCTACCAGAAGAAAATGATGAGTGGGAAGATATAGGAATAATAGAAAATATTGATAATTTTACTATTGGTGATTTAATAGAACTAAATGCTAAAACAATTAATCAACTTATTAAAAATCAAAAATACTTAAAAGAAAAGTTGGAGAGTAAAAATGAAGACTTGTAAAACTTGCGAAGAAATAAAATTTTGGCTTAATAATAAAAGCAATATTTTAGACTATAAATTATTCGTAAAATTTTCACAATATGGTTGGTATAAAAATGTTAGAAAAAGAAAAGGAAAGTAAAAATCAACTTTAACAAGTAAAGCATTTGATTTAAATTATTGTCCTACTTGTGGAATTAAAATAGAAAAGTTGGAGGAAAAATAAAATGATTAGTGGTGCAAGTGAAGAAGAATTAGATATAGCTCATATTAGAGTTGATATTATGATTGCTTTAGATGCTAAATACGGTAATTATGATTTATTAGATAAATTAGATAAATATCAGGAAAACGACCGCCAAATGCTTATTTCTTTTTTGAAAGATAAGATACAAGATATTACAAATTATGCTGTTAGTTTTGGCTTATTTATCGATAAAGATATTTCTCACGAAATAGATATAAAAAAACAAATATATCAAGAAGTCCTAGATTTTGTTAATAAAGGTGAGAGATAAAATGGAAACAATGTATGATAATACTAAAAAAAGTATATTAACTAATACAACTAAAGAAGATAGTGTATACTTCATTAAATTTTATGGTTTAAATAACCGAATTGAACAATTGAAACATGAACGCCAACAACTTATTTCTTTTTTTGAAGATAAGATAAAATTATGTAATAAAGACATAAAAGAATTTAGCAAAAATTACAACGCTTATTTTAACCTTTTACAAGAAACTAATACAATATTAAAAACATATCAAGAGGCTCTAGATTTTATTAATAAAGGTGGTAAAGATGAATGATGAACAAATTGTTAAATATGTAAAAGATATGATAATAAATAATTTAGCTCAAAAAGATTATTGGGAAGAAATATTTATTATAAAAGATGATAAATCAAATAAAATTTTAATTAGTCATATTGATGGACTAATTGAATTGTTTACTAAAGCCGAAGAAATATTAGAAAAAGGCGGTAAAAATGAAAAAAGTAAAAATTGAATTATATAATGACCATTTTGAAAATGCTAAAAGATATGGAATACCTCATGCCCAATTAATTATCGCTGATATTCCCTATAATTTAGGTAATAATGCTTATGCAAGTAATCCTAAATGGTATATAGATGGGGATAATTCAAATGGTGAAAGTAAATTGGCTGGAAAAGCATTCTTTGATACTGACAATGATTTTAAAATAAATAACTTTTTTGATTTTTGTACTAGGTATTTAAAGAAAGAACCTAAAAAAGGGGGAGAACGAGGAAAAAGTAGTAATGCCCCCGCAATGATTATATTTTGTGCTTTTGAACAAATACCGATGGTAATAGAACAAGGTAAAAAACATGGTTTAATGAAAAGTTATCCATTAGTATTTATTAAAAATTATTCAAGCCAAGTTTTAAAAGCCAACATGAAAATAGTTGGTGCCACAGAATATGCTGTTGTCTTATATCGTGATAAACTACCGAAATTTAATAATAAAGATATCTACGGAAATAATAAAATGATATTTAATTGGTTTGAATGGAAAAGAGATAATTCTAAGGAATGTCCAAAAATACATCCAACACAAAAACCAGTTAATTTACTTAAAAGATTAATTGAAATTTTTACAGATGAGGGTGATGTCGTTATTGACCCAGTCGCTGGAAGTGGAAGTACATTACGAGCTTGTGCAGAATTAAACCGTAATTGTTATGGTTTTGAAATAAAGAAAAATTTTTATAAAGATGCTAAAGAAAAAATGCTGACAAATATCCAAGTACAGCAATCAATGTTTTAGAAAGGAAATGAATTATGAATAATGATAGTGTAAGAGGTTATTTCGTATTAACCTTAAAATCTTTAGGCTATAATACTAAAGAAATAGATAAGATATTAGATGAATTGCATTGGCAATTTGATACAGTTTCAGAATATGAGGCTGAACAATATTATTCTAAATGGAGGCTTGAAAATTAATATGGATTTATGGATAAGAAGCCAAGATAAAAATAGATTAATTAAGGTTGAAGATTTATATATAGTGCATAATGAAAATGATTTTTGTGATTATATAGGTAATTCTTTAGTAGGTCATTTAGCAAAATATACAAAAAAAGGAAGAGCATTGGAAGTATTAGATGAAATACAAAATATATTAAAGCCGAAACTAAGGACTGTAATTTTAAATAACCAACCAATAATTAGTGATTTGGTATATAGACCAAATGAAGAAGTTCAAATAATGCCATTATCAAATGTTATTGTTTATGAAATGCCAAAGGAGTGATTAATTATGATAAAAAAAGAAATATATCCCAAAACCAAAAGATTAAGTAGTAGTGAGGATAAAGTATATATTACTGAAAAATTAGATGGAAGTAATCTATGTATATTTAAAAAAGATAGTATTTTATATATAGCTCAACGAAAAAATATTTTTTCAATAGATGAATTAGAAAATGCTAAAGGCATTTTATACAAAGGATTATACGAGTGGTTAAAAAATAATCAAAATTTATTAACAGACATTCATGAGGGTAGTGTTATTTGTGGTGAATGGCTAGGAATGGGTTGTATAAAATATACTATTGATGAATTTGATAAAAGAATATATATGTTTGCAAAAGCTAATATTGATGATGACTTTAATTTATATAATTTAATATATGATCATAGCTTGTTTAAATACGTTTTTGATAGTCAAATTATACCATCTTGTATAGGTATCGTTCCCGAAGTAGGTGAATTAAGTGTTTTACCTACAAAAGAATTATTAGATGGTATTTATACCAAATATTGTACAACAGTTAATAGAAATGTAGAGGGATTTGTAATTAATTATAAAAATATAATTCAAAAATATGTAAGAATGAAAAATGGCAAATTAACTGAGCATTTTGATAGTAGGGAAAATAATGAATAAAGATATTACATTGGAAGATTTAGGGTGGAACAATATAGAACTTGAAAATAATATGATTAGAATAACTTATATAAAATTATATGAATTTGCAGATAATGAAAAAGACCTTAAAGAAAGACTAAAAAAAGCAAAAAAAGCAAAATTTATATGTTTACATTTTAATCATGAGATTGGTAAATTGATTTCAAAAGATATTAACTTTTGCGGTGAAGAAAAAGAATTAGAATTTGAAAAAGAAGAAATATTTATCAAAGGACTAGGAAAACCGATAACTTTTAGTACATTTGGATTTCATTTATCACCTTTAGATATTCAAGCAATATATAACAAATGTAAAGAATTAGGGTGGTTTGATGATTAAAGAAGAGATTGATAATATAGAAGATTATTTAAAAAATAAATTACCAAAAATAGAGTCTACAATTCCTATTGCTAATTTTGGAAGTGTTGATTTAGATGATTTAATGGATAGCATAAAACATTTTAAAGAAGTTCCTAAATATGATGAAGTACTTAGGGAAAATAAAAAATTAAGAAGTCAATTAGAAGAAAACAACAAGATTATTGATGAAGTTAAAAAATATTGTAAGTTTAAATCAAAATTTAATTGCTTTGAAGATAGTTTAACAGAAAAAATGCTAGATACATATGTAAATGCAACAAAAAAAGATATTTTAGAAATATTAGAAAGAGGCAAATATGAAAGATGAAATTTAAGAAAATAATTGATAATCCATCTATTGAAAATCAGATTAGATTTAAAAAAGAGTGTTTTTATAGAATAAAAAAAGATATGGAAATAAACGGAGATAATGGATTTGGTTATAAAAAAATACAACTTGAAAATATGCAAGAGGATATCAAAAAGTTAGAAAATGAAAATAAAAGAATTATTAATAAAAAAAATTGATAATCATTTAAAAGATATTGCTCCTATATTAAATACAAGTGAATGGGGATTAGAGGAAATATTAAAAAGTAATGGAGTAGTATCTTTAGATGATTTACAAAAGTTATTTGATTATTTAGGAATAGAAATTGTTGATAACCCAAATAAAATAATTGAATATAAATTGTCAACAAATGTGAATACAAAAATATTTAAATATTATGCCGCATATTGGTTAGAAAAAAAGAAATATGAAATAAGAGAAAGCACTTATGCTAATTATGTTAATTTATTTATGTATAATATAATACCTTATTTAGGTGATATACCTTGTGAACAATTTAATAATAAATTACTTCAAATGTTTGCGTATTGGTGTAAAGAAAAGGGTGGTAAAGAAAAAAAAGGTATTTCAGAACATTATATAAGAGATTCTTTATTACTTATTAAATCAGTTATAAGAGATGGACAAGAAGAACATGTATTTCCTGAATTTGCTTTTAAACAAATAAAAATTCCAAAAACAATACAAGTTGAAACAAAAAAACAAGTTTATAATGAAAAAGAATACAAAAAAATAATAGATTATATTTTAAAAAATATTTCGTCCAAAAGTGTTGGTATTTTATTAGGAATTTATACGGGTATGAGAATTGGTGAAATATGTGCATTACAATTTAAAGATGTTGATTTTGAAAGAAATATAATAAATGTTAATAAAACCATTCAAAGAATTTATAATCCTTTAGATGAATTAGAACCATCAAAGATAATTATTACCCCTGGAAAAACTAAAAATTCAATTAGAGAAATACCAATTACAAATGAAATAATAGAAATATTAAAAACAATAAAAAAAGATGAAAGTGATTATATATTAAGTAATTCACATAAACCAATTGAGCCTAGAACATATAGAAAATTTTATAATAGTTTTATGAAGAAAGCTGGAGTAGAACCTATAAAATTTCATGCTTTAAGACATACGTTTGCTAGTATAAATATTGAAAATGGAACAGATGTAAAAACTATTAGTGATATTTTAGGTCATTCTGATATTTCTATTACATTAAAGACTTATACTCATACATCTCAACAGGCAAAATTAAAAGCCATAGAAAAATTTAATTCTATGTTTCAAAATCAAGATGAGAAAATTGCTTTTACTAGCAAATATAAAGGAAATATATGCTGTATAAACAAAAGAACCAATAAGCTCGATTTTATTGGTAATATTCAAGAAGTTTCAAACTATTTAGCAGAACCCAGTAAATATGTATGCGATGTAATAAATAGTATTAAAAATGATGATGTATATAATATAATTCCCCAAATAGAGGGTATAACACATAAGAATGGTGTTTATGTCGGTGGATAAAGTTATGTACATGAATAATTTTTTAGATAAGGAAGTGAAAATAAAATGAAAAATAAAGATTATAAACCAAGAAATTTAATTGAAATTGCAGATAAAATAATAGAAGTAATAAGTTCACATAGTGATTTAAAAAAAGAACGAGCAGATATGATAATAAACCAAATAGAAAAAGTTAAGAAAAGTTATAGTTATTCTGCTCCTGAAATTATATATTTAAGATGGGAAGAACTTGCTAATATATTAAGTAGATACTTTATTCCGAGTAATTCAAAATGGGAAACTGAAATAATGATTATATTCAATGATTTAAGTGGAACAGTTGATGATTATTATGAAAAGGAAGGCGAAATAAAATGAAATTAGAAAAAGAAGTTACATTAGATACTTATGGATTATCATTAATATGTTTTAATGAGAACTTTACACAAAATGAAATAAGGGAATTACAACAAATGTATAAAAGAAAAATAAAACTAACATTAGAAGTAGAAGAACCAATACTTGATGAAGCTGAAAGAAAATACTTAAGTGGAATTATTAGACCTTTTAGAGATAGAGTAAGATACATACAAAAAATTGTTTATAGTCTTGAAGAAAAAGAATTTATTGTAATTGTTTGCATTAGTTGTGGTAATATAATTTTTCCAGACTTTAAAAAAGGCTCGATGTACAAAGGCATGGAATTAAATAAAGGATATACATTGGAGGAACTCGGATTGTGAAATTAGAAGTAGGAATGTATGTTAGAACAGATTTAGGGGAAATTGGTAAGGTTACAAGTGTATTAGATGATGATTCTAAAGCATTTGGATTAAGTGGACAATTTTATAATAGTGAACCATTTTTAAAAGGAACTGAAATAAAAGCCAGTCATAATATTATAGATTTAATTGAAAAAAATGATATTATTTTGGGAAAAAATGGAAAAATATATCAAGTTTGGAAAATATATAAAGATTATATATTTACTTATACTAAAAATAAATATGGTCAAACGATTACATTAGTAGATTATCAAATAGATAAAGTTTTAACTAAAGACCAATTTGAAATTAATTGTTTTAGCATAGGAACTGAATAAAATGTCAAAAGAAGAATTTATAGCAAAACTACAAATGGTTTATGTAGGTGATAAAAATGCTTTTAATGAATTAGTATCAGTTTATGATAATTTACAACAACGAATTGATAAAGCAATAGATAAATTATATTGTTGGGGTGAAACACTAAATTCTAATTTTCAAAATGAAATGTTATCAATTCTACAAGATGAGGAAATGAAAGATTATGAGTGAAGATAACATTCGTAAATTAACTAGATTAGAACAGCTAGAGTATATGCGAGATTTTTATAAGAGTCTTATTGTTAATATTGAACTTGAATTAAATAAAGTTGAAAAAGAACTTAATAATGAAAAAAACTTAGTGAAGAAATTAAATAAATAAGTTTAAGGTAGGATAATTATGCAAGTGATGGAAATTATATTAAAAATTTGTAATTTATTAAATCAAGTAGATGATTTTGTCAATGATGTTCCTGTAAAATCTCAAGAATATGATGAAAAATTGTCTGATTTATACCATTTTGCCGAAGCTAACAAAATGGATGCTAAAAAGGCTTATAGATTTTGTAAGGAATTAAAAAAGGTTCTACAAGAAAGAAGAGAATTTAAAAATAATGTTGAGATATTAAGGGAATATAAAAATCAAAAACAAAAACTAAATAGCGGAATTGAAAATCGTAAATTATTTATTACAGAAATGAAAAAAAGAGTTAATCGTTTAAATCAACCATATAAAAATAGAAGTTATAAAGAAGATGAATTAAAAGAAAAAATAGGTTAAAAATGGTCATAAAAAACCTATTAAAAATTTCAAAAAGTATCAATGATAAAAAAATACCAAAATAGCCCGTAAGTATGGGAGAAAATGAGGATAGATAGTGTGCAATATAATATTATACATATCTTGCACACTTTATTCCGTCCGGAGGTAGTAGATAATGGAAATAATAAAGGTTAATAAAGAAGTAAAAACTTATGAATGTGTTGAAATAGAAGTTGAAGATACTAAAAATTGTTTTTTTAAAGGTAATGATGTTTATAGGAATTTAACTGAATATTTAGGAATATGGATTGATAATCATGGATTAAAAACTGTTTCTATTCTTAATAATAGTGCGATAACTGTTGATTGTTCACTGAATGTAAATAATAATACCATCATTGATATTGAATACTTTTTAAAAAATCATAAATCTGTTCAAATTATTTCTAAGGAAGAGTTTCGAAGTCAACTAAATAGATTAATAGGTATTTTAAATGAGGAATAGCCATGACTAAAGAAGAATTAAAGAATAAACTTGATGAATTTATAGATTATTTAGAATTAGAAGAGAAGTCAGAAAGAACATTAAAAAGTTATCGTAATGCCATCAATAATTTAATTAATTATATTCCTACTGATGAGTTTACTTTAGATAAAAAATTATTAATTAATTGGAAAAAAGATATTAAAGATAAAAAAGAGTATAGTTTAAATACTTGTAATCAGTTCATAATTATTGTTAATAAGTTTATGAAATATCTTGGTGTTAATGAATTTGTAGACCAATTTAAAATTCAAGAAAAATCCAATTTAGAAGAATATATTGAACCTCAAGAGCATAAACGGATGTTAAGATGGGCGAAACAACTTAATATGATGGAAGCTTACATGATAATAAAGGTATTTGCTCATTCTGGTGCCCGTATAAGTGAGTTAAAATATTTCACGGTCAAGAATTTAGATAGTAATTATATAAAAGTTTATAATAAGCGAAAAGAAAGATACTTAATTATAACTAATGAATTAAGAAGAGATTTAAAGCGTTATTGTAAACAAAATAAAATAACTGAAAACTATATATTTAGAAGTCCGGAGGATAAATATAAGGATGACCCGAACCGGATGCCGGATAACTCAACTATATGGCGATGGCTGAAAAAGATAGCTAAAAAAGCTAAAATTAATCCTGAAAAAATTCACCCTCATGCATGGCGTCATTTATTTGCTAAACAATGTAAAGAAAATGGCATTGATTTAGATGAGCTTGCGGATATATTAGGACACAGCAATATCAATACCACGGCAATTTATACTAAAACTTCTAAAAAGGAAAAAAGGTTAAAGTTAGAGAAAATTAGGTATTAATATGTTGAATGAAGAAATTTGTGAGAGGATATATGAAACTTGAAGAATTAGATAATATAAAAAATGAATTATCAAGTATAAATGATTTAAGAATAGAAATAGCCAACATCGAAGAAAAGATAAAAGCAATGGATAATGAAAAGACTGTTGTCGCAGCTGTTGATGGTTCTATGAAAGATTATCCATATACAAAAGTTCATCAAAAAATATATGTTCAAAATAAAAAGTATATTAATGAAATAAATAAATACTTAGATATCTTAAAGACAAGAAAATTATCATTGATACTAAAATTAAATAGAATAGAAAAATTCATCAATGATTTACCAACAAGTAGATTAAGACTTATTTTTGAATATAGGTATTTAAAACAATATACATGGCGAAAGATTGCTTATAAGTTAGGAAATACCAGTGAAGATAGTGTGAGAATGGAACATGATAGATTTTTTAAAAAAAATTAAGTTTGTTCGTTTTGTTCGGTTTTTGTGTGTTATATTTTTATTATGGAATACTACATGCAAGTATTCCATACGTTCCTTTAAATTGCCTTTGGTGCTGGTGTACCTTAAGAACTAGAAATAGTTCTTTTATTATGTCTTAAAAATAATTTGTGAAAATGGAGAAAGGTTAAAATGATGTATAGGCTTTGTAGGAAATGTAATAAACCAATAGTTCCTCCAGCTGTTTATTGTGAGAAGTGTAATGAGAAAGTTATTAAACAACAAGAAGAATATAAAACGTTAAGGGAAAAAAGATATAATAAAAATCGTAATCCTAAATATAAACAGTTTTATAATTCTAATGATTGGAAAATCTTAAAAGAAAAAAAACTTTTTGATTGTCAGTATCAATGCGAAATATGCAAAGGACTAGCAACCGAAGTTCATCACATTAAACCAATTCAAACAATTGAGGGTTGGATAAGAAGATTGGATTACTTTAATTTAGAAGCATTATGTACAAGGTGTCATAATTATAGGCATAAACGTTTTCAACAACGACAAAAATAATGAAGTTAATTCTTTAATTTTGTAATAAAAATATTATAAATTTATAGGAAAATTTATCTTATATTTGTATGTCTTTTACCCCTAGGGGATATCAAAAAAATACAAGACCGAATTGGAAGAACGGTGCAAAAGGGGTTTTTGTAAAAAAAACTCCCTTTTTGAAAAAACGGAGGTGGGAGATGGCTGGTCGCAAAAAGGAACCTATTGACCTTGTTATAGCGAAAGGAAAAAAGCATTTATCCAAGGAAGAAATTGCAACAAGAAAGGCTCAAGAAATAAAAGTTGATTTATTTGATATTTCTCCACCAAATTATTTAAATGAGAAACAAATAAAGGAATTTTTAGAAATAGCCGGCAAGCTAAAACATGTAGGAATTATGACAGAACTAGATGAAGATGCTTTAGCAAGATATATTATTACGAAAGATGAATGTATTCAAACTGATAATTTATTAACAAAAGAATTAAGTAAGAAAAACAAGATAGATATTGATAAAATTTATCGTTTACAATTAATTCAAAATAAATTGCATAAACTAGTGCGAACATTAGCCTCCGACTTAGGTTTAAATGTATCCGCAAGAACGAAATTATGTGTTCCTAAAGAACCAACCGACCCACCGGAAAATAAATTCTCGAAATTTGTCAAATGAAAAAGAAAGACCGAGTAACGGAATATGCCCAAAAAGTGGTTGATAAAAAGGTTTTTTGTGGACATTATCATTATCTAGCGTGTTTAAGACATTTAAAAGATTTAGAAAGGCAAAAAACAAAGGAATTTCCCTATTATTGGGACATCGATGAAAGTGAAAGAATAATTGATTATGCTCAAACTCTGACAATATCCGAGGGAATAGAAAAGAAGCCAGTAAAATTATTGCCAGCTCAAATATTTGATATAGGTTCACGCTTCGGTTGGAAAAAGCGTAATGGCTTTAGAAGATTTAGAAGAAGTTATAAATCAGAAGCCCGTCAAAATGGGAAAACTTTTGAAAACGGGATAATGGGAACTTATATTGGTAATTTTTGTGGTTATAATTACGGTAAATTATTTACCGTAGCAACCAAGAAACGTCAAGCAAGATTAGCTTGGGAAGAAATGGCAAAATTTATTAATGCCGATGAAGATTTACAAGAAAAATTTGAAGTAAAAGATTATAAATCGATGATAATATGTAATGATACAAATTCAACAATAGAAGCTTTATCCAAAGAAGCGGGACTAGAAGAGGGATTTAGATCTATATTTAGTTCAATCGATGAACTTCATCAACATAAAAATAATCGAATATATAAAGCTATATATGATGGGACGGTTTCATTAGATGAAACATTAGTATCGATGATAACCACTCGTGGTTTTGATATCGGCCCGACAAGTTTTAGCTACGAAATGGATAAATATGCCATAAAAATTTTGGAGGGGGTAGCCACCGCCGAAGATTTTTTCGTGGATATTTATTGCTTAGATAAAGACGATGATATATGGGACGAAAAAAATTGGATTAAAGCTAATCCCTATTTGGCAAGTACCGAAAAAGGTATGGAAGCCTTAAGATTAGATGCCGAAACCGCAAAAGATATGGGTGGTAGTGATTTAACCGATTTTATCACGAAAAGATTAAATATGTGGTCGAGAGATGAAAATTCTTATTTTATCTCATTAGATGATTGGAAAGAATGTGAATGTGATGAAACATTAGAAAATTATCGAGGAATGGCTTGTTATTGTGGTTTAGATTTATCGCACGGCGGAGATTTAACGACTTTAGCTTTAGAGTTTCCTTTAGAAAATGATGAGTTTTATATTTTTTCTCATTCATTCATGCCTAAAGGAAGATTACAAGAACACATAAAAAGTGATTTAGCTCCCTATGATGTTTGGAATGATAATGGTTTAATTTCCGTAACAGGAGGAGTAACTGAATATAAAAATAATTATAAATTTATACTTAGTTATATAAAACAATTAATAGCTGATTATGAAATAAAAATAAAAGTAATTGGTTATGACCCCCATAATGCTGATGGTTTCTTAGGTGATTTAGAAGAATTGGGCTGTCCATTATTAGAAATAGGTCAAACAGCGAAGTTTTTAAATGATGCCACTGTTGATGTTCAATTAAATATAAAATCTAAAAAATTAAAGTATGACCGCCGGAACGAATTATTAAGTTGGTCGTTTTCTAATGCCAAAATTGTAGCAAATTCCTTTGGTGAAATAAAAGTTGATAAAGAACCAAAAAAAATATACCAAAGAATTGACCCAGTTGATGCGGCAATAGATGCCCATGTTGCTTACATGAAATTTAAGGAAGAAATAGATACAGAAGCCACAATGCAAAACTATTTAGAAATGATGGAATGGCAAGAATAAAAATGAAAAGGAAGTGATTGGAATGGGATTTACTAAAAAAATTATGAATAAATTATTCGTGCGTAATTCAGTTGATATGGATAATTGGATTAAATTAGCGGATTTTTTAGGAATAGATAAAAATACAGATAAAGATGTTCGCTCCGAAGCCACTTATTTTGCTTGTTTAAAACTTTTAAGTGAAGCGGTAGGAAAGTTACCTTTAAAGTTATTAAGGCAAACTGAAAAAGATGGTGTTGTGGAAGCAACAAGCCATAGCTTGTATAATATTGTTCGCAATCGTCCTAATAGATATATGACATCAACAACATTTTGGAGTACTACGGAATATTATCGCAATCATTTTGGTAATTCTGTGTCATTAATAAGTGGTTATGGGGAAAAATTAACACTTATTCCCTTAGATTTTTCAGAAATTGATATTTGGTATGATGATGCCAAAATATTAAGTGAAATTCCGGATGTTTATTATATTTATAATCATGGGGGAAAACGGTATTGTTTTAGCAGTGAAGAAGTATTACATTTTAGAACATCAATTTCCGAAGATGGAATTACGGGTTTAAGTGTTAGAAATATCTTAAAGAGTACAATTGATGGAAGTCAAAAGGCACAAAACATGCAAAATAGTCTTTATGACAGTGGATTTGTTGCTAAGGCGGTTATTCAATATACAGGTGATTTAAACAGTAAATCGACGGAAAATTTTTTAGCTAATATTGAAAAATATGCAAAAGGACAAATACCTACATCGAAAAGTTTAATTCCAATTCCTCTTGGTTCACAATTAACGCCTTTAAATACTAAATTAGGCGATAATGAATTTTTGGAATTAAAAAAATATAGTTCCTTGCAAATTGCATCGGCATTTGGAATAAAGCCTGTTCAAATAAATGATTATTCAAAGTCAAGTTATGCTTCGAGTGAATCGCAAAACTTGGCTTTTTTAGTGGATACATTGTTATTTATTTTGAAACAGTATGAAGAAGAATTAAATTATAAATTATTATCTCAAGATGAACTAAAAAAGGGTTACTTTTTTAAATTTAATTATGGCATGCTTTTAAGAGCTGATATGAAAACCCAAATAGAAAGCCTTACAAAAGCTGTCCAAAACTTCCTTTATACGCCGAATGAGGCAAGGGCTTTTTTAGATAAGCCGGCGGTTGACGGGGGCGATGTTTTAATCGGGAATGGTTCCACGATAAAACTTGACCAAATAGGATTGCAATATTCGCAAAATTATAATAATTCGCCTAATACTGAGGGAGGTGATGAATAGGTGAAAAAATTTTTTGAGTTTAAAAATATCACGCAAAACACAGCTGATTTATTCATCTATGGTGAAATAGTTCAAGAAAAGTCTGTTGACTGGTGGACGGGTGAAGAAAGTGATACAGATGTATCTATTATGGATTTTAAAGAAGAACTTGAAAAAATAGGCAATGTTCAAACTTTAAATATTTATATTAATTCCCCAGGTGGTGATGTTTTTGTAGCATCAGCCATGATTAGTATGCTTGAAAGAAAGAAACAATCAGGAACAACTATAAATGCTTATGTAGATGGTGTAAGTGCTAGTGCGGCATCATTTTTAATGTGTGTTGCGGATAACATTTATATGTACAAAAATTCGGTTGTAATGATTCATAAACCAATGAGTTTTGCGTATGGTAACGCCAATGATATACAAAAGGTTATAGATACTCTTGATAAAATCGAAAGTGCAACTATGCTACCGATGTATATGAGTAAAGCCAAGATTAGTGAAGATGAATTAAAAGAATTTATTAATAATGAAACTTGGTTTTCGGCACCGGAAATGGAAGAATATTTTAATGTAACAGTTTTAAATGAAGAAAAAGTGGCGGTTGCCTCAATTTCAAATGAATTGTTTAAAAAATATAAAAATATTCCTGAAAATATTCGCAAAGTTTTGAATAATTTCCATCAAAAACCAAATTTAGATAATACTTTAAAAGATTATCAAGATGATGTGGTTGTTAATAAAAACGAAGAAAATATAAAAACAAGATTAAGCCTGATTAAAGGCTTTTTAATTGCCGAAAATTTGAAAGAGGGTGAGTGATTTTGAAATTAAGAGTATGCGTTAAACCAGATTTAACTCTTATTAAAGAAAAAAAGAAAGTTAAATATGGAGAAGTATTTGAAGTAGATGAAAATCGAGGAAAAGAAATATTAAAAGCAACTTATTATGGTAAGCCTGTGGCGGAAGTAGTTGCTGATGAAAAAGAAAATAAAAATTGTTCAAATAAATAAGGAGAGTGATAAAAATGAACAAAAGAATGCGAGAAATAAAGGAAAGAATGGAAATTTTAAATAAGGAAGCGGTAGAATTTTATAATTCTAATGATTTCGAAAATGCGGAAAAAAGAATTAATGAAATCGAAAACTTAGAAAAAGAATATAAAATAGCTGAAAAATTATTTAAAACAGATAAGGAAACAGTTGAAGAAGAAATGCCTAAAAATACTGTTGATAAAAAAATTGTGGCATTTGCAAATGGCATCAGAAATGCGGCTACAAAAATGAATGAAACTACCGGAACTGAGGGTGGTTATACAGTGCCAGAAGATGTTGTTACCGATATTGAACATTTACGGGAAGCAAAAGAGTCATTACAAGATTTAGTAACAGTTGAAAATGTAACGACTATGTCCGGTAAAAGAACCTATAAGAAAAGAAGTCAAATGACTGGTTTTTCCGAAGTTGGTGAAGGTAAAAAAATTGGTGCTAAAGCTACACCACAATATGCATTAATGGAATATAAAATCAAAAAGTATGCTGGTATTTATCCAACTACTAATGAATTATTAGAAGATAGTGATGCTAATATTTATAATGAACTTACCAGTTGGATTGCTGATGAAAGTCGAGTTACAAGAAATAAATTAATAATTAATGCTATTAAAACTAATACTGAAACTGATTTAAAGGATTTAGATGGAATTAAAAAAGCATTAAATGTTACTTTAGGTGCGGCATTTAAAGCAACATCAAAAATTATAACTAACGATGATGGATTACAATATTTAGATACTTTAAAAGATGAAAAAGGTAACTATTTATTACAACCAAGTGCCAGTGATCCTATGAAATTAGTTTTATGTGCTGGGGCTAATACAATTCCTGTTAAAGTATTCCCAAATGCTGATATGCCAACTGATGGTGAAAAAGTTCCTTTCACAATTGGGGATTTAAAAGAGGGGATTAAATTATTTGATAGAAAGAGAATTAATATTTTAGCCTCTAATACAGCGGTTGTAGGTAGTGATGAAGATGTTTTAAATGCTTTTGAAGAAGATTTATCATTATTTAGAGCTATTGAACGTGAAGATGTTGAAGTTCGTGATAAAGATGCGTTTGTAAACGGCTATATCACTGTTACACCCTAGCACGCCCGATGAGGGCGATATCGGGACTGTAACAGTTAATATAACTTCTGGTAATTTAAAACTATCAGAAGCGGTAACCGATAAAGAAATAGGTTCTGTAACTGTCGATGGCGGAACAGAACCTTATTCTTATGAATTAACTGGTACAGACGCTGATAAGTTCAAAATAGAAGAAACTAAAGTTAAAATAAAAGAAACTTTAACGGAAGCTAAAACTTATACAGCAAAAGTAAAGGTTACTGATAAAAATAGTAAGGAAAAAGAGTCTGATGAATTTAACTTAATTGTTGAAGACCCTGAAATAAAAGTAAGTATACCAAGTAATGAAACTCAATTATTAGGTGAAAAGACTGTTGCGGATTTATGCGATAATGTAAATCTTGAAACTGATGAAGTAACTGGGGCTTTAAATTATGTTGAAAATTGGGCTGATTTTTCAAATAAGGAAGATGAACAAACTGGAAACTTCTTACCATTGTATTTTGAGGAAGCGAAAGGACAAGCTAAGGGAACAGTTAAGTGCGAACTTAAAGGAACTGGGGCTAAAGTTAAAAAGCCAGTTGCGGTTGACCCTAAAGATGGCTTGATTGTTTTCCAAATTCATGACAATGATAATACAATTGAAATTACAAGCGATGGTAAAGATACTAAAACACTTACACTAAGTAGTTTAGATTTAAAAAAAAAGAGTGGTTAACAGATAGCGTGAAAACATCAATAAATAAAATATTAGGTGAAGATACTTCTACTGAACAAGATATTGAGGAAAGTGAAGCCGATAATATTTTAACAAGAATTGTTGGAGGTGATGCTGAATGAGTGTTGTAAGTGAAAAATTAAATCGTATTGAAAGTGCAACCAATACGATAAGGACTAAAGTTGGGGCTAGTGAAGTTAATACTATTGAAGAAGTTGCGGATATGGTAAAAGATATACCTATTTTTTATTTCGATGGTGATGTTAATAAAGAAGAAAATAAAACCATGTTTGACGATATTTATAATAATTATATTAAATTTAAAAAACCATTTTTGCTTGCTGGAACAAATCCTGCAAAAGAAAACAGTTATTTATTTGATTGTCATTCTTTTTTAAATATTGGGTATATTCTTTTTTCTTCCATAGTCATTTTACGAACTTCAACAACAGAAAAAAAAGGATTAAAAGTTGTTCCAATTTCTTATGATTTTATTCAATATAAGTTTCATGAAAAGAAAATTGAATACGTAGCTTCTAATAATGCATATATGTTAGATGTAAATTCGATAGACTCCATAGTTGGTATAAATAATACTACTGAATGGACTCCAACCAAAGATTACGGACTTGTTCATAAAAAATATGTAGATGATATAGTTGGTAACATCAATAATGTACTTAATACATTAGTTACGGTAAGTGAGGAATAATATGGCAACGATAGAAGAACAATTAAATCAATTAAAGCAAGATAAGACTGTTTTAGTTCAAAATTTAGTTGAAAAGGGAATTGAAGCATCCGATGATGAAACATTTACAGAATTAGTGCCTAAAGTTGCGGAAATACAAAGTGGGGGAAATATAGAAGAGTATATTAGTAGTACGTCAGATGAAAAAGAAATTGCTGAAAGATATGTATCAAAACAATTTGCTTATAGAATAAAAAAGCTGCCCGATTTAGATTTTTCTAATTTGGTAGATGAAAGGTGTTTACAACATTTATTTCAGTCGCTTCCAAAAATAAAATCGTTGCCTAATATTAAATTAGGAAATATTTTAAAATTAAATTTAGCAAATATTTGTTCTCAATGTGAAGACTTACAAGATATATCAAATTTGGTTAATGCAATAAAAGATAAAAAAATTTTAAATTTGACTAGTGCTTTTACTAATTGTAAGAATTTAGATTATTCATTTTTTAATGAATTAGATACAGATGAATTAACTCAAATGAATAATACTTTTTTAAATAGCAACTTAGCAAATATTCCTTTATTTAATACAGAAAATGTAATAAATATGACTGGGGCATTTTCAAATTGTAATGAATTGACAACAATTCCACAATTTAATTTAGCAAAATGTGAAAAAGTTGATAGTATGTTTAACGGTACTAATAATTTAGAGTCTTTACCTGAACTAGATTTTAGTTCTGTAAAAAATTTAAATAATTTTTTAAACAATAGCAAACCAAATTTAACATCTTTAGGTGGCTTTAAAAATTTAGGCTTAAATTATACTACTAGAAGTAACAATAATAACTACTATAAATTAGACTTATCATATTGTTCGGCTTTAACGAGGGAAAGTGTACTTAATGTCTTCAATGGCTTAGCTGATTTAAATACGGTATATGCTGACACTCTTTATACCCAACAAATAGTATTAGACCCAACTGTAAATTCTTTATTACAGCCTGAGGATATAGCAATAGCAACTGATAAAGGTTGGAATATTACTACTCAATCACATTAACAAGGTGGTGAAATAAGAATGGAATTAATTCAAAAAGAAAAATTTAATATATTAAAGGCTAGCGAGGGTATGCACTTGCGAAATATTGATGATGAATATAAGCAAGCTTATGTAGATGAAAATAGTAATGAAATTGAGGAACATTTTCCTTACTATTTTCCTGAATGTTATTTACCTAAATCTATTACCTTAGAGGAAGCAAATAATATTTATATAGAAGAACCAATATCCAAAGAAGTTCAAGGTGATACTGTATGACAGAAGCTGAGAATAAAAAAGATATTGTTTCAATCGAGGAAGTAAATACTTATTTAGGTATAGATTATGACGATGATATTTCTAAAGAAAATATTAAAAGATTTATTTCTGTTGCCGAAAAATATATCCAAGGGGCGATAGATAAAGTTCCAGAAAATGATGAAAGGGTTAAGCAATTAGCCCTTTTTATTATTGAAGATTTATATGACCGTAGTTCTTATTCGGTAAAGGAAAATGCGGCAATAACCCGAATAAAAAATAGTATTATTATGCAATTACAATATGGGGATGCAAATGACGAGTTATAGAATACCTATAAAAATCCAAAAATTAGATGAAAATACGGAAGTATGGGCTGATTATTATCATACTCATGCCAACATTAATAAAACTCGTGGTAAAGAATATAATAATGCTTCAACTAATATAAGCTTCTCAACTTATGATTTTAATATTAGATTTTGTGAGAAAGTTAAAGAAATAATTTTTAATACGGAAATATATCGAATTGTCTATGAAAATAGAGTATATAACATTAAAAGTGTCGACCGCTATGCGGAAAATCATAATAATGTAACTTTAGTAGGAGATTATAATGGCTCGCAAGGTAACCATTGATGAATTGTGTGCTTGTATTTCCGAAGAACTTAAAGGATATTGTGATTCAGTTATTACAGGAATTAAAAAAGCCAACGATGAATGTATGCAAGAATTTGTTAAAGATACTAAAAAGCATGCTCCTCGGGGATATCGCAAAATAAAAAAGTATTATACTCACATTGCTAGTAAAACAAAAGTAGATACACCAAATAGAAAAGTAAATGTTTGGTATGTTAAAAAGCCTGAATATCGCTTAACTCATTTGCTTAAAAATGGACATATGACCGCTAATGGGAAAAGAACAAAACCGCAAGATTTCATAACCCCAAGTTACGAAAAAATGGTTGCAAAATATAGCCAAAAAGTGGAAGAGGTAATAAAAAATGGACATTAAAAAATGGTTCGAAGATGGAACCGGTTTAAAAATAAAAGAACTAAGATATTTAAAAATGCCTCCATTACCATACAACATTTATATTGATGACCAAAATTATCGGGGGTCAGACCAATTGAATAATATTATCGAACATAATGTTACGATTGAACATTACAGTAAAGATTTAAAAAATTCAAATGAACTAGAAATAGAAAATTTTTTAAATAAAAATAGTATCCATTTTGAAAAAAATAGGGAATGGTTACAAGATGAAAATATGTTTGTTACTTTATATGAATTAGAAACTTATATAGAGAAAAGAAGAAAGGAAAGTGGTTTAAATGAGTAAAAGAACAAACGACACTATTACTTTAGGTAGTGGTAAATTATATGTAAAAGAATTTACAGGAGAAATTCCTGAATATACCGACCTTGAAACAGAAGAAAACAGACTTGCTTGGATAAAAGGTGGAGCGGCTTTAAATTATACTGGGGAATTTTATGATGCCGAAGATGATTTAGGTATGGTTTCTAAAAGAAAAATTAATGCTGAAAATGTAACTTTAACAAGTGGTATTATGACTTGGAATGGTAAAACCTTAGAAAAACTATGTTCTACCGCTAGAGTTGAAGAGGGCAATGGAAAACGGACAGTTAAAATTGGTGGCGTTAATAACGACAGTGGAAAACAATATATAATTCATTTCTTACATGAAGATAAAGTTGATGGTAATGTAAGACTTACGCTTGTCGGACAAAATACAAGTGGATTTACTTTAACATTTGCTAAAGATAATGAAACGGTTATTGATGCGGAATTTTCAGCTGTTAAAGGTAAACTTGATAAAGAGGGGACTCTTGTCATTTACGAAGAAGAAATGGATGCCGCAGCTTAAACTTAGAGGAAAATTATGTACGATATGACAAAATTCTCAGCTAAATACTGGGAAGTAAAATTTATTGATGGTAATGTTTTGCATATAGCAGCAATAAATGTTGAAACATATGGAAAGTTAATAATGATGCTTAATAGTTTAACTAATCCGAATGAAACAGCTTATGAAAATCTTTTGGAATGTGTGTATTTAATTATAAATGATAATAAAGAAAAAATTGTTTATGATAAAGAAACATTACGAAAATTATTATCACAAGAATTACAAATGGAATTTGTAAATAATTATACAGATTGGTTGATTAAAGAGGTGGAGGAAAAAAACTAAAAATTCCCTATTACCCATCAAAAAAGGGCGATAGGGAAAATCCATATATATTAGAAACTATTCAAGAAAAAACAATTGCCAATTATTTAGGTATTCCGATTAGAGAAACATTAAAGTTAAACATATTGGAATATAAGTTTTTTTTACGAGAAGCATTTATCTATAACTGTTCGATGACTGAGGCGGGTATAGATTATTTAATTAATGCTAAAAGATTAGAAACAACTAATCCAGATCGTGAGAAATTAAGAAATAAAATTAACAAGGGCTAATGCTATAAAGTGTTAGCCCCCTTTTTTTTATGGGGAGGATTTAGTATGGCAAGTAGAGTTGTAAAAGGTATTGAAATTGAACTAGGTAGTGATGCCACAAAATTAGGGAAAGCTTTAAAAGATATAGAAAGTAAAAGTAATGTATTACAAAGTCAGTTAAAACAAGTAAATAAATTATTAAAGTTTGACCCATCTAATACTGAAATTTTAAATCAAAAACAGGATATTTTAGCAGAGTCTATAAAAGAAACTTCGGATAAACTAGCGGTTTTACAAGAAGCGGAAAAACAAGTACAAAAACAGTTTGCCGAGGGGAAAATTAGTCAAGAACAATATCGGGAATTACAAGTTGAAATTTTAAAGACTAAAGATAATTTAAAATATTTGCAAAAACAACAAGAACAAATGAATAAAACTTTTGCTCAATCCCTAGAAGAGGTTGGCAAGAAATTAAGTAATACTGGTGATAGTATTGAAAAAATCGGGAAAAAGACTGCGATATTCTCGGCAGCTGCGACAACAGCCTTAGTATCAAGTGCGAAAAGTGCTATTGATTTTGAAAGTGCCTTTACTGGAGTAGAAAAAACGGTTGATGCCACTTCCAAAGAATTGTCTGATTTAAAAAAGGGCATAAGAGAAATGGCTAAAGAGCTTCCATCATCGACAACGGAAATCTCAGCGGTTGCCGAAGCGGCTGGACAATTAGGAATTAAAACCGAAGATATATTATCGTTTACGAAAGTAATGATTAATCTAGGAAATTCTACAAATTTATCTGCCGAAGAAGCGGCAAGTTCTTTAGCTAAATTTGCTAATATTACAAACATGAGTGCCAAGGATTATGATAGGTTAGGTTCAACAATTGTTGCTTTAGGTAATAATTTTGCTACGACCGAAGCTGATATTGTTCAAATGGCAACCCGTTTAGCCGCAACCGGTGAATTAACTGGCTTAACGCAATCGCAAATATTATCACTGGCAACGGCAATGTCAAGTGTGGGTATTGAAGCCGAAGCTGGCGGCACAGCGATGAGTAAATTATTGAAAAAAATGCAAGTGGCTGTGGAAACTGGCTCAGGAAATTTAGAAAATTTTGCTAAAATTGCGGGCATGACTTCGAGCCAATTTAAAAAGTCGTTTGAAGAAGATGCCGTTAAAGCCTTAAGTGCCTTTATAGGTGGACTTAATGATACGAAAAGAAATGGTAAATCGGCGATTGCTATTTTACAAGATATGGATTTATCGGAAGTAAGATTATCTAATACCATTTTATCTTTAGCTAATGCTAGTGATTTAATGAATGATGCGGTGGATTTAGGAAATAACGCATGGAAACAAAATGTTGCTTTAACTAATGAAGCTAATAAAAGATATTCAACTACATCAAGTAAAATGCAAATGACGGTAAATAGAATTAAAGATTTACAAATTACAATTGGTAATAAATTATTACCGGTTGTTGAAAAAGGTTTAAATGCAATTAATAAGTTTATAGATAATTTTAATGAATTAGATGATAGTACAAAAAATATTATCATTACTATTGCTAAATTAGTGGCAGCGATATCACCTGTCATGTTAATAACGGGTAAAGTTGTTGGTGGCATCGGTGATACGATTAATGCTTTTTCAAAGTTATCAAAAGCAACCGAAGCAGCGACTGGCTCTCAACTAGCTCATAATGCGGCGATATTAGCTAATCCTTACGTTTTAGGAGCGGTGGGGATAACCGCTTTAGTCGCCGGAATAATTGCTTTTGCTAAAGCTCAAGATGATGCCACACTTAAAAATAATGAGTATGCAACATCTTTAGTTGATATTATTGAAAGACAAAAAGAATTTGAAGACTCTTTAAAAGATACAATTACAACTCGAGATGAGGCTATCAAAAATGTCGAAGTTGAAGTTGGAGCTGCCGAAAAGTTATTAAATAAATTAACAGAATTAGAAGCGGTTGAAAATAAAACCAATGGACAAAAAGAACAAATGGCAGCGTTAGTTCAACAATTAAATGAATTAATGCCTGATTTAAATTTGGAATACGATAAAGAAAAAGATGCTTTAAATCAATCAACTGATGCCATTAAAAATCATATTATCGCTCAAAAAGAATTAATGAAAGCCAAAGTAGCTCAAGAGTCTTTAACTGATATTGCTAAACAAATGGTTGAACAAGAAATGCTACTGGCAGAAACAACTGAGGAAAACACTAAATTAGAAAAACAATATCAAGAAGCTAAAAAGAAAACGGCGGAATTACTTAAACAATGGGAGTCATTTAGTTACTATGAACAAAATAATGATGAAAGAGCCAAAAAAATCCATGACCAATTAAAACAAGCTAGAGAAGCTGAAAGAGATTTAAAAGAGGCTTATGAAGAAAGTAATAAAGTCTTAAATGAACAACAAAATTCTTTAAATAAAATAAATGCTGAGTATGATAAAACTAAAAATTATGCTGATAATATGTTTAATCAAGCGGAATTAGTGGAAAAAATATCTAATTTAACTGACTTAGCAGCTCAAGCTGGTGTTGATATACCTGATAAATTAGTACATTCATTACAAGAAAATAAATATAAAATACCCGAAAGCATTGCCGAATTAAATGATTTAATAAAATTCGATGATGCCTTAACTAAGGCTCAAAAAGCGGGAGCAGATGTTCCTGATGCCATTGTGAAAGGCTTAAATGCGGGCGAATATAATATAACTGAGGCAAATAACCGGTTAAATAGATGGATTAATTTTCAAGAAGCTTTAGCCAAAAGTGATAAGGCGGGAATAGAAATTCCTGAGAAAATAAAAAATGGTATTTTAAGTGGGGAATTATCCGTATCTGATGCCATGAAAGAATTAGATAACATAATTAGTACCGAGGGGAATAAAATCCCTAAAGATATGGAAAAAATTGGTAACGATGCCAATGAAAAATTTTCAACGACCATTAAAAATTATAAAGGTTATTATGAAGCGGGAAAATTTGTTGTTGAGGGAACAGAAAAAGGTATAAAAGATAAAAAAGCCACAAGTAGTGCTTATTCAGCTGTTCAAAATTTTGCTAGCAATATTTTAAGTAAATTAAAGAGTTCCTTAAAAGAAAAATCTCCATCTAAAGCAACCGAAGAAATGGGGATTAATATCGATGAGGGAATTATTGTTGGAGTCAAGAATAATGAAAAAAATGTTTTAAATAAAATTAAAAAATTTGGAGAAAGTACTTTAGATGCTTTAAAGAACAGTTTAGATGATGATATTACTCTAAATACGGATTTTAATGGGACAAGAAATATTATGATGAAGACCTTTACTGACTCTAATTCTAAAGTAGCTGATAATAGAACCGCTGAGGATTTAAAGACATTAACTTCATTATTAAATAAATATATGCCAATCATTGCTCAAAATGCTGGTCATGAAATTGTTTTAGATGGTAAAAAAGTTGGTAAAACAATAGCTCCAACTATTAATAAAGAATTAGGGACTATTGCTTCCAAAGAACAAAGAGGCTATTAAAGCGGGAGGTTTATGTTGAAAAATGGTGTAAAATTTAATGATAAACATTCCATCGATAATTGGGATTTATTAATGGTAAGTAAAACAATTGGACAAGCAATTCCCAAAACTATTGAAATAGATATCCCAGGTCGAGATGGAAAATTAGATTTAACGGAATGTTATGGACAAATTAATTATTATAATAGGACGTTAGAATTTACTTTTGATTGCTTTCAAGATTATAAATCATGGGCTGAATTATTAAGGCAAATAAAACAACATCTACATGGTAAAATGCAAAAAATAATATTAGATGTAGACCCTAATTATTACTATTATGGGCGGTGTAAAGTCGATTCATTTACTAATGATAAACAAATTGGGCATATAATGATTTCTTGTGATTGTGAGCCATATAAATATAAATTAGAAAAAACGGTAATTGAAAATGATGTTATTGCTAAAGAAGTATATACTTATCAAAATTTATATAGAGAAGTAGTGCCAGAAATAACAGTTACTGATACTGCTCAAATAGAATTTGAAAATGCAACATATTCATTTAGTAAAGGAACATTTAAAAATTTAAATATTGTTTTTAAAGAGGGAACTAATACAGTTAAAATCCTAAGTGGTAGTGGAAAAATTACCTTTTCTTATCAAGAGGCTACATTATGAAATATCAAGTTTTATGTGATGAATATATTTTATATGATAAAAGAGATGAAGAATTATTTTTAGAATCACCAGTTTTAACTAGAGAAGTAAATAAAGTGGGAGCATTAACATTTACTATTTATCCTAATCATCGTTATTTTGATGAATTAAAATATTTAAAATCAAATATTGAAGTATTACGTAATGATAAGCCAATTTTTCGTGGGAGAATAATTGATGTTGACCAAGGAATATATAATCAGAAGAGCGTAGAGTGTGAAAGTACTCTAGCTTTTTTAAATGATAGTTATGTTGCTCCCTATGTTTTTGAGGGTTCACCCGAAGAACTTTTTGTTTATTTAATTGATAATCATAATATGCAAGTAACCGAAGATAGACAATTAAAAATAGGTAATATTACGGTTAAAGATGACAATGATTATATCCGGCGAAGTTGGAGTAATTATGAAAAAACTTTAGATTTAATCAATAGTAGATGTATTGACTCGTTAGGTGGTTATTTAGTTGAAAGATATGAAGAAGATGGAAATTATATTGATTGGTTAGAGGATTTTTCTAAAACTACTGTTCAAAATATCGAATTTAGTAAAAATTTATTAGATATATTTGCTCGGAATGATGCCACTAAAACATATAGTGTTGTTGTTCCTATTGGAGCAAATATCGAACAAGAAGATGGTTCACAAATCCCTTTAACAATCGAAAGTGTAAATGAGGGAAAAGATTATTTAATAAATAATGAAGCATTTGAAAAATACGGTTGGATAGTGGCTCCAATTAGTGAAACAACTTGGGAAGATGTAACCTTGCCGGAAAATTTATTAAAAAAAGGACAAGCTTTTTTAGATAACTCGGCAACAGGTATTAACAGTAATATTGAATTAAAAGCCATAGATTTAAGTATTATAGATAAAAGCTATGAAAGTTTTTTTATTTATGAATATATAAATATCATAAGTAAAGTTCATAATATAAATGATAAATTACTATTGAGGTCAATTACTATTCCTTTAGATATGCCCGAAAATACGATTATAGATTTAAGTGAAACAAGAACAACTTTATCGGGTATTGAACTGGAAAATAAAAAGAATGCTCAGGATATAGTTTCTCGAGTAGGAACAATAGAACAAGATTATGTAAAAAATAAAGAAGTACCTAATATTGTTGAAAGAAGTATTGAGGAAAGTTCTTTTATTCAACAACTTCCTAATCAAATAATGGAGCGAGTAAGTGAAAGCTATACGAGTATTACTAAATCAAATGAAGATTATAATGAACTTTTAAAAAAGTTTGATAGTTATGTTACCGAAGAAAATATTGATGTTATCAAAAAAAGTGTGGAAGATGTTATTAATTCAACCGAAAGAGTAACAACAATAGTTGAAGAGATTGAAAAAAACGGGGTTAGCCAAGTTAAAACGGAAACAGGTTTTACCTTTAATAAAGATGGTTTAAATATTAGTAAGTCTAATGCTCCAACAAGTTCTACTTTAGATGAAGCGGGCTTAGAAATAAAAGATAAGACAGGAGCTTCTGAGTCAACACAATCCTATACGGGTTATGTTGATGATGATATAGCTAAGAAAAATCCCATTCTTGACCCTTTTAAAGGAACAACTGTTACATATCAAAAAAATGCCATTATTGAAGAATATTTAGTTTTTCCAAATTGGCGAATAGAAGAAATAGGTATGGATAATTCAAAAAATGGATTAGCCTTTTTTTATATTGGTGGTGAATAAAAATGGCAAGTAATAGTGCAAGTAAAACAGTTTATACAAGTCAAAGTAAATCTCATGGGTATGTATTTAGTACCTCATTTAATGAAACAGCAACCGACACTTATAATAATACTTCTACCATAAGTGTAAGTGGTAGTATTACTAGTCAAGGGCTTTCATGGTCATCATCATCTAATTCTAAATTAGCTATTTATTGGTATGATGATAATGCATATACGGGTGGAACATTAATTAAAAGTACATCTTTTTCCAGTTTAAATAATAATGGTTCAAAATCCGTAAGTGGAACAATTACTGTACCTCATAAAACCGATGGAAATTTAAATGGATATTGTAAACTTGTTTTTACCAAAGGTGGGACAAGTTCTTATACGCCGGCATCCACCAATTTATCTACGGGAAGCACTCCTTTAACAACTATTCCTAGATATGCTAATTCTTATCAAGGTTTAAATTCTTTAACAGAAACAACAATAACGATGAATTGGTCGAGTGATTCCATTATTGATTATATTTGGTATGACATAAACGGTAGTAATAATTGGATACCAGTGGGAGCCACTTATGCTTATAGTGGTTCTTATGTAATAACTGGCTTAGCTCCTAATACAACTTACTATATTAGAACGTTAGTAAAAAGAAGTGATAGTCAACTTACAACAAGTAGTGCTTCATTACCAATTACAACGTATGCTAATCCTTATGTAACACGACCATTAAACTTTATGTTAGGAAATCAATTAACATTATCGCTATATAATCCCTTATATAGAGAATGTAATATTTATATAATTCCGGATAATGGGACAGAAATATTTGTAGGTTCTACTAATAATACAAGTATTTCGGCTCTAATTGATGCCACAGTTATAGATTTATTAAATAAAGCTAGTCCAAATAGTGCTAATAATAATTATAGTGTTAAATGTGTTTGTCCGGCAACGGGTTCAACGCAATTATCAAGTTCTAAAGGTGTTTATACTATTCCAGCAAGTCCTCCTGATTTTGAAATAATTGCTAAAGATATTAATCAAGCAACTTTAAATTTAACTAAAAATGAAGATATTGTTGTATTATTATATTCAACTATGAAAATTACTGTAAATGCTACGGCTAAAAATTATGCTTCGATATTCGAATATTATGTTAATGGTATTAAAATTTTAGAAAATAATACAAGTATAGAAAATTGTAATACTAATGTTTTTTCAGTAAGAGTGGTAGATAGTAGAGGTTTTGAAACTACTAAAACTTTAACTAAAGAAAAAATTGATTATGTTTTCTTAACTTGTAATCCAAAATTTTATCGTAAAAGTCAAACAAGTGAAGAAGTATTATTAAGTTATTCTGGAAATTATTATAATGGAAGTTTTGGCGAAGTTGATAATACTTTAAAATTAAGTTGGGCATTTCGAGAAAAAGGAAAAGAAGAGTGGACAACTGGGGGAAGTTTAAAACCAACAATTGAGGGTAATTCTTATAGTGGTTCTATAAGTTGTGGAAAAGATTTTGATTATCAAACAAATTATGAATTTATTGTTTATTTTGGTGATAAATTAATAACTAATCAAGCGGTTATAATTTCTTTATCTAAAGGTATTCCTAATTTTATAATTGGTTATGATGCCTTATATTTAGGAGGAGATAGAATATTAAGTCGGGAAAAATTAGTTATTCCTTATGCGGAATTAATGCAAAAACCTACCGCTTCTAATCATGGGGTTAGATTACAAGATGTTGCTAATAAAATTTATTGTGTCGTCCCTGATTCAGAAACATTATATTATGAAAATAATGAAGTCCATATTTCTGAACATATCAAAAACGAATACTTTCATGTTGAAGACCAATATATTGTAGTTGATAAAGATTGTAAGGTTTTAGTAGATGGACAAGTATTTTTAGAGGGATTAAATAATATCTTTTATATTTTTGCCTTTATTTATCAAAATAGAGGTGGTACGGATATTAGTAATATAAATTCCATTATAAGTGGCGGAATGACTTATCAAACATTACATATTTCTAAGGGACTATTCGATTGTTTAGCGGGCGACCGTTTTAGGGTAGTTTTAAATAATCCAAGTTATGGCGGTTCGGCATTTACGCTTCGAGGCGGTCATGATAATTCAAGATTTACATTTCAAGTTATATTATAAAGAAAGAGGAAGAAAAAATGGCTTTAAAGAAAACAATAATATTAGAAAATGGTATTCCTATGTCTTATCATAGGATAGCGGAAATAAAAAATATTGTGAATAATAGCACGATGTTAATTATTCATTCTTATATTAATCAAGAACAAAGAAATAGAGAGAAAAATCATGAAATAAGATTTTCTGATGATATTTATAAAATAATCGAGCAAGTTAAAATTGCTTATAATGATAAATTAGATATTGTATCAGCTTATGAATATTTAAAAACAACTGAGAAATATCTTGATGCGGAGGACATTTTTGAAGAGGAAGTATGAAAGATTTAACTTTAGATACGATAGCTTCTAATCTTATATGGTTAGGAGCTTTTATTGGGGCTATATTATTAATTTTAAAATATTGTAAGAATATTTTTGAGAATGTAATAACAAAACCAATCTTAGAAAAAATGGATAAAAATAAATCTAGTCTTCAAAAACAGATTAATGATTTATCTAATGAAGTTCAAACACTAGGTATTAATCAATGTCAAAACTTTTTGGTTTCCTATTTATCAGATGTCGAAAATGGGGAACCAGTAACCGAAATGGAAACCAAAAGAGCTTATGACATTTTTGATAAGTATACAAATGAATATCATGGAAATAGTTATATCCATAGTTGGTGGAATAAAGTTGTAGAAAGAGGGAAGAATAAATGACTTTAGAATTAATTTTTGCGGTTGTAACAGCGGTTGTAACAGGAATAATGGGAGCATGTACTAAGAATAAAGTAATACCGGCTAAATATGTACCTATTCAAAATATAGTTATAGGTGTAATTGCGGCTTTAGTAGCTATTTATTTTAAAATATTTAGTGATATACCTACGGCTATTATAGTTAGTTTAGGGGTGTCTTTAGGTGTTGGTGGTGCTTATGATGCCATGCAAATACCTAAAAAATAAGGAATGAAGTTAAATGAATAAAAAAAAATTAAAAATAGCGTTATAAAGAGTTTATTAAATTTAATTAAAATAAAAAGCATAGTTACATTTGTATTTTTAGGAATAACTACCTATGCGGTTATTAAATCATGTGATTTACCCGAATGGTTTGTTCCAATACTTACGTTATGCTTTAAAGAATTATTTGATAAAGATAAATCTAAATAATGGGAGGAAATATGTCTAAAATTGTAGATTTAATTTTAAAAGGAAATAAGTATAAGCTTACTTCCAAATTTGGTTCAAGAACGCCGATATCAACTAAAGCGGGAAACTCATCTAATTATCATAAAGGCTGTGATTATGGAACATATAGTAAAAAGGTTCCAGTTTATGCTATTGAAAATGGGACAGTTGATAGTTTTGGAAAGGCAAGTGATGGTGCTTTATATGTCATTATAAAATATCCTAGATTAAATAAATTATTTAGGCACTGGCATTTGAGTTCTTATTGCGTAAAAAAAGGACAATCAGTTTCTAAAGGAAC
>CANQCI010000018.1 GCA_947589675.1 uncultured Bacilli bacterium
CGAAAAATTTCCTTATGTAAAACCAAAAGAAAAGAAACTGTCAAGAAATTAATTATTTAATTTCCCAACAGCCCCTTTGAAAATATTTTTCTTAAAAGTTATTCTTAATTAACCTTTATTATCACTTCTTGCTAACTTTCCTATCACTACTCTAACATATCGAGGATAGAGTCATCAATTTCTTCCTCATCCGGAGTTTCGGTTTCAAAATCATCTTCATTATTATCTTGAATGATATTATCTTCATCTTCGTTGTCTTCTGTATCATTTTTATCTACTTTAGGTGGATCTTTAGGTTCTGGTTTATTATTTACCGCGGTATTAACTATGTAAACTGTTAAACTATGAACATTATTCATGAGTGTTCCTCCGTGTTCACTTTGTCTACCAATAAGTCCCACAGCTACATTGGCATTATAATAATCACTACCTGGGTCAACATATTTAATACTTAAATCAATACCCGCATTATTACAGAATGTTTCGGCTTCACCAACTGCCTTACCAGTAAAATCAGGAAGTAAAGTTAATGATTGTTTTTTGCGTTTACCACTACCAGGACCGGTTACCACATAAGGTTCATTAGTTGAAAAACTAAAGGTTTTTATTACTTTTTCATCTTTAAATCCTAAAGTTTCTTGTAAAGCATTTTTAATATCATCTAAACTATCTACATAATAACCTTGAGCTGAGGTAAAGCCATGTTGGGCGGGAACATAAACACTTAAGCTATAAGTTTCTAAATAAGCTTTATCAATCGAAATCAAATCTTCTCCTTTTAAAGCATTATTTAACATTTTCTTAATAACATTATAACCTGATAAAATCTTACTTCGATCCATATTAGTAATCATATTATTACTTACCGCAGTTAAAATCTTTTGAAAATCACTAATACTTTCAAAACTTAACATCTTACTAGCTAAAGCTTCGACAACTTGTTGTTGATGTTTAATCCGGTCTAAATCACCACCCGCATACATATAACGGCTTCTCGAATAAGCTAGGGCTTGTTCCCCATTTAAGTGTTGCATACCAGGGTCAATATAAATTACATCTTTACCCTTCGTGCCTCGGTTCGAGTTTTGTTCACAAAAACGCCCTTTACAATTAATACCTAATAGGTGATGATGCGTATAATCTGGTTTAGCCACATCAACATCGATGCCCCCGATGGCATCCACTAATTCTACAACCCCTTTAAAATTAATCTTGGCATAATAATCAATATCAACATCTAAGAAATTTTCCACAGTTTCCACAACACAATTAGTACCCCCACCAGCCGCGGAATTAATCTTGGAATAAGCATTTTTCTTACAAGCAATAGGCACATAAGTATCTCTGGGAATACTTACCATCGTCGTTCTTAAAGTATGGGGATTAAAGGAAACTAACATCAAGGTGTCCCCATTAAAGGCAGCATTAGCATTTAACCCATCATGTTCACTATCTACCCCCATAACTAAGAAAGTTAATGGTTCATTAAAATCTTTATCACTAACAGAAACTAGATCTTCATTAGCCTTAGTTTCTTTATATTCATATAAAATCTTAACACTACCCTCAAGATTTTCTAAGCCTTCTTCTTTACCATATAAAGTTAAATAATTACTAGGCACAAAAACAGCATCAACATTCCCCGCTACTAACTCTTTTAACATATAAATATAATCATCATAATCTTTTATGGTATTACTTAATTTTTCTTTAACATATAAGCTTTCGGCTAAATCATAAACATTAGCATCAACTTCACTTGTAATCCGTCCAATAGTTTTTTCACTATTAAATTCGGTATCATTTAAACTAATTAAATAAGTAACATATTCTATTGTTTCTTTTTCTTGGATATTTCCTAAAGAATTATAAATAATATTTATATAATAAGAACCAATACTAAATACTCCTATTAAAATTAATGATAAAAATGAAGTTGCTAAAAAAGTTTTATTTTTCCGTAAAATAATATTTACTAAACTTCCTAATACATAAATTATAAAATATATAAATAACCCAATTAAGATAATTATTCTAATAATAGTTTCAATTCCTTTTAAACTAATAATACTTTTAGCAAAAAAGATAAAACTAATTAAATAAAGAATACTTATAATATAATAGGTATAACGATATACTTTCTTTGTTCGTTTTAACTTACGTCTTATCTTATCCATAACCCAATTTATTCTCCTATACTATATTCAACTATATAAATATAATCATCTTTTAAAATACTTGTAACGGTAGCTTTTTTATCATAACCTAATTCTTTTTGATATTCCCATGTTACTTCCACAATAAAGGAATCATATTCATCTTCACCAATCGAATACTTACCCGTGGTAACATTGGCAACATCAATACTTTTTACTTCTGGAAAATCTTTATTCTTTTCTTCTTTAGTTTTCACCGTTTTATAAATAGTATTTTCCACATTTAACTTAAAGTTAGCAACAGCATCCGGATAAACATACTCAGAACCACCAACATCATATTTATTTTTCTTATTATTAATTGTAAATAAATCAATAATAAATAATTCCGTTATATTTTTAGCATATTCTTCATATGACATTTCTTGGGCATTTAAAACTTCCTTTAATTCTTTATAAGTATCTTTCATCAAGGTTGTATCTCGGTCATCTAACGTATATCCATATTTATCAATACTATCAACTACCCGGGTAATTGGTTCGGAAGCCCCACTTTCATGATGTCTAAATATTAAGAAGCCAATTACTATAACCAAAATGATAATTACTAAAAGTATCATAATAACCCTTTTTTTCTTTTTCTTCTTCATCTTATTCTCCATTCATATTTACAGTATCTAATAAATTGTGGACAATTATCGAATTAGAAATTTCTAACTTCTTATCCGCTTCTTGAACTAACTTTTCAATGTAATCATCTGGTAAAGTTTCACTTTCATTAAACTTAGCATATTCCCCCGTTGAATTATTATAATATACATGACTAGTTAAAATATTACCATTTGGGAAAATTACCATATTATTATCTTTGGCATTAAAGATATCATCACCAACTGTATATTTATTATATAACCCAAACATATTTAAAATAGTTGGAGCCACATTATACATACCCATGGTATAATCAATTTCGCCTTTAAAGATTTTTTGTAAATCTTTATTCTTACTCCACATAATAAGCGGCGTTTTTTTATTTAATTCATGGTCATAATAATCATAATCTTGATATAATTCATCTTTTTCTTCATATATTTCGCCAGTTTCTTCATTTAAATTATATAAATAATTCATTTCACTCCGACTTAATTTGGCATCATGATCCCCATAGAAAACAAATAACGTATTATTAAAGCTATCGCTATTTTTTACAATATCTAAAAATTCGCCTAAAGCTCCATCAGCATAATTAGCACTCCGCATATATTTACCGACGGCGGAATCAGCTAAATAAGTGGAAGTTTCCATGGTGCTTACTCCTGTTTCTTCATCTACTTTTTCATAAGTATGGGTTAAATCTAAATCCGAAAAATTTGCGGCTATTTTAAATGGAGAATGGTTGGATAACGTAATAATTGTTCCCATGTAATTATTATAAGTTCCTTCAATAGTACTTACTTTATTTAAGGCTTGTTCAAAGAACCGATAATCATTAATTCCTAAATTTACCACATCCTCATCGGTATATTCATAGGATTCCTCAAAAAGCATTTCATCATACCCTAAAGATGGATGGGCTTTATTCCGGTTCCACATAGATAGATAATTACCATGGGTACTAAAGGTATGATACCCCTCATTTTTTAAATATTTAGGAATGGTAAAATAATTCCGGTCATAATAACTTACAAACACTGTCCCACTTGCTGCAGGCATTAACCCTGTTAAAAGAGTAAACTCTGAGTCACTACTAGTTCCCGTACTTACTTGAGGATAAAAGTTTTTAAAAAACATTCCCTCTTTCGCTAATTTATTTAAATTAGGCGTTACTTCCTGACCATTATAACTTAAATCCATTAAGAAAGTTTGCATACTTTCCATATGAATAAAGATAATATTATATCCTTTTAATACCCCCGTATATTTATTATTTTCATGGGCTGGCTTTTGATTAAAATACTCAGTAAAGGCGGCTTTAGCTTCATCATAACCAAATAAACTACTAATTTTTGGCGTTAATGATTGAGCTAAATCATTTAATTGATACATAATAATGCCAAACCGTTCCACAATATAAACCCGGTTCCATTGTTTAGCAAGCCGGCTATAATCAGTACCCGTTGCCACCCCAAAGCTGTAACCTAAAGCTAATGCTCCCATGATAAGTGTGGCTGCCATCATTTTCTTGCCTTTTTCAATTTTATCAAGGAAAAAATAATAAGTGGTACTAGCTAATCTCTTATGAATAAAATAAAAGATAAAGGGAAAAACAATATACATTAAATCAATAATCCGTAATTTATCAAATATCGAATCTGTTACTGTTTCCACTTGCCCCACAGTGGCTAAATCCCCAAAGGAAGCAAAAGACGTATAAAAAGTATAATAAATGGAACTAATAACATTTAAAACTGTAAAGATAATCACCCATGTAAAATAATATTTAAACTGATTACGTGGTTTAAATAAATAACCAAAAGACCCAATTAATAAAATTAAACCTAAATCGGTTAAAAAAGGTTTATAATTAAAAGCATTACCAATCGTAAAATTCCGGACTAAAACAGTACCTATAATCGAAATTAAAAGATATGATAAAAACAAACGATTGGTTATTATATATTCAACAATATTTTTTTTAATAGTTTTAAATAATTTTTGAATTTGTTCTTTCATTTCTTTCCCTCTTATCAATTATAGCAACAAATAGCTTTTTTAGCAAATTTTGTAGCCAAACTATTTTAGGGAAGTGTAAAGATATTTATTTAAGAAGTTAAAATCCACTTCTTAATACTTTCTTTTATTTGCATATATTCTTCTTTTGTAAATTGCATATTAGCAATACAATATTTTTTGGAAGCTATATGTGAACAAAACATACATTCATATAAATCAAAACAATCTTGAATAAAGAAAGAATTACTGACTTTATTAGAACAAATAACATTATAGCAATTACTACAATCTTTAGAATCATCACACCGAATAGCATAATTACATGAACCTGAACGTTGACTGGCTAGTAAATAATAAGAATCACCACAAGAATCACAATAAACTAAGTTTTCACATGCCCGACAATCCGTGGAACGATAAATATTTTGACAACCATAAATGGTATCACTTTCTAAAACATTTAAAGAATCATAAACTCTTTCCGTAGTGGTTAAATTAATTTTATCCCAAATCTTTATTATTTCTCCTAAACTATGAACTTCTGTTTTGGGTAACATCCAACCCGTTGTTTTATCTTTCTTTTCCATATTCGCAAGCGTAATAAATTTAGCACTACTTAAAGAATCCGCCCAGGTTACTTCGCCCGTAAGCGTATCTTTTACTTGCTTAGGTAATTTCAAATCAAAAGCAAATTTATCAAGTAATTCCTCTAAAGTATAAGGATTATCCTCATTAAAAATACTTTTAAATATTTTATTAACTATTTCTAAAGCTTTATCTTTATCCATTTTTAAACTCCTTTCTTACTAGTTGAATTTCTTTTTAAAATATCTTTTAAATTAATATCCGTATTAATCACAAAATCTGGTTTAGTTTTCTTGGGTGGCTTCACAGGATAATTGGCTATCCTACTTTTTTTTAGCCGAGGTATACTTTCATAATCAACAGTTGTACTTTTAAAAACAGGCATAAGTTTACCAGCAATACTTAAGCGAGCCAAACATTCTCGATTTTCTAATTCACTTAATAATTTTATCTTTTGGGTAACTGTATCATCACTTGGAATTTTAATACTAAGATTATCGGCAAGTAAACTAGCATCTAACTTGGAAACCCGAAAAATAAAATAATTACTAACATTCGCAAAAATGGAATTTTTTAATTCCTCACTTATTTGCTGTAAATATTGACTAATTAAAACCAATGACAAATTGTATTTCCGTGCCTCAGCAAAATACCTACTTAATATCGGATTTTCTACCACTGCCACTTCATCAATCACCAAAATAATATGACTATCAATTGTTCTTTGCTCCATAATTGTTAAAAGTTGTTCCATAATTAAACCGGCAATCGTCTTCGTTACTTTACTTCCTAACTTCGTTCTATCCAGCGAAAAAACAGTTAAAAAATTATTCTTAATTACGTCTTCTAAATTAGCTTGTTTTACTTCTTGGTTAAAAACCGGTACTAAATCCATTTCATCAATAAAAGCTAACAAGGGTGAGATAGCCTCACTAAATGATTTCGTCTTTAAATCATTATAGTCTGTTAAAAAGAAATCAATAATACTTATGGGTAAATAGTCTTCATATTCTTTAATTAAATTATTCCGAAACTCTAAATCTAATAGTAATTTTCGTAACGTAATAAAATTAAAACTTTGAGCGGTTAATAAAAGATATATCGTATGTCTTAAAACCCTTTCTAATTTTGAATTATATTGATCAGCAATTAAAGTCTTAAATAAATCTAATAATAATTCGGTCGTGGAAATAACATTATCCGCATTATTAATAAATAAATCAATACTATCTTCTTCTGTTTTAAAATCTAGGACTTGCCCAAGCCCCCCAATATCATTTTCTAAAGAAGCATGAGGGTCAATTACTACCACTTTATATAATGAATTATGACTTAAATAAAGATTTTTTATTAATAAACTTATTAATTTCGACTTGCCGCTGCCTGATGAGCCTAGAATAATTGTGTGCTTGAAAAAATCATAATTATTTTTATGAACATAGTATTTACCTTGCGAATATGGAAAAGCATCAAGAGCTAGTACAGCTTGATTTTCTTCTTGATTAAAATAATTTAAAACTTTATTTACTTCTAAATACTTAGGCACACTATGATAAAAATAACGTTTATTACTCCCAAAATCAACCGCCAAAATACAAGTTGGTAAACCTAAAACTAAATGGTATTTTTTAATTATATTATTTTTTTCTAAATAATAAGTTACTTTACATTTTACTTTATCTTCATATATTTTCCGAAAATCTAAAACGACAATTTTAACATTCCCCTTATTTTTAATTTCCAAATAATTTATTAAATCAATTAAATTACAACCAATTTTACAATAACCTAAGTAAGCATATAACTCTTGGGGATACTTAGGAACTGCGGCGGGCTTTAATAAAAAGGAAGTTAAGTTATTAATTGTCGGGGGTAAACAACATTTAGTTTGAAGATAATAAGCAATATTATTCTGATTATTGGTCATAATAATTCGCCATTTTTTAAATAGACCATTAAAATTTGCTATTGTGGTAATAAAATTCCACCATTCTTCTTTAGTTATATATTTTTTGTTAAATAAAATTTCATAACCAAACATTTCTATTCACCAACTTAAATATATATTTATAATAACATCTTTTTCATTAGAAAAAAAGAACTCTTTAAAAAATATCTGTTATAATAAATTTTAGAAGAGGTTCTTAATATGATTAAAGGATATAAAGCATTTAATAGCGATAAAACTAACCGCTATCACCAAAAATTTGAAGAACATACCATTTACTCCATTCTAGGTAACCCGAGTTTTGGCAATAATGGACACGGCTATCACTTTTGTACTAATCTTGCTGATGTCTTTCGTTATTTTGAAGAAGATGTCATCGTGGCTAAGGTAATAAGTCTAGGCTTAACTCAAAAATATGATGATGAATACAATGGCTATTATGATATGTATGTAACAAATAAAATCTATATAGACCGTTTCTTATCCCATGAAGAAATAATTAATTATTTTTTAAATAGTTCTAATCCCGAAGAAATAAAACGTTTTTTAATAACCTACTCTTTAAATAAAGAAGAAATTATTTTATTTGCTAAAAAATTCCAAAATAACTATTATTTAACTACCTATCTTAATTATTATCAAAAAAAAGAAGCTGATGCCTTTACACGTACTTTAAAACTTTAATTCAATCCTTATGGCTAATTAAAAAATCCTATGTTAAAATTTATTATAAGGATGTGTTATTTATGTATGATATTAATTTAACCAATATTAAAAAAGGTAATAAAATGTATTATTTATTACTAGGAATAGGTATTGTCGTGTTAATTATTCTCATGTTTGTTATTGTAAATAATTATCTTACAGCTAAACAAATGGATGCTAGTACCACTTCAACTAAAGTAGTTGTTAATTCCGAGTTGGATAATGATGGTAAAACCATGTATTCACCAACTTATTATTATGTTGTTAATGGTCAAGAATACACTTGTTCCTCTAGTTCAAGTTCTAGTAAAAATCCAGGTACTAGCAATAAAAAAGTTTATTATGAAACTAGTAATCCATCTAATTGCCTAACCGAATATTCTAAATCTAGTAATAAAATGATATATATACTTACAATAATTCCTTTGGTTTTAATTGCTTTAAGTATTTTTGAACTTAGTAAGGCAAGTAAAAGAATAAAGGCTATAAAGAAATTAAATCAAACTGGTAAATTAGTTAAAAATCTTCCCTATCGGTTAGAAGATGCTAACATGGAGATAAATGGTGTTTCTATTCAAAAAATTGTAGTTGATTATACTTTACCAACTGGCTCCACGATTACTTTAGAAGGCGACCCAAGATATGACCGCAAAGTAGGTGATGCTGATGGCTTAGTCGATTTAGTTATTGATGAAAATGACCCAAGTAATTATTTTCTTGATTTTGAAATCAATCGTCTAAGTGGTAATTTGCCAACTGATTATTATCAAAATCCTCCCCAAGTAAATACTCAAGTTTCCAATCAAACTAATCAATTTAATCAACCTAATAATATGTTTTAAAAAACAGTTCGAAACTCTGAACTGTTTTTTAAACTTCTTCTAATGATTTCATTCTTAAGAAATCTTTAAGTTTTAAATGAGTAACTGTACTAGTAGAATAATCTAATTCATCATTGGTAATGATTATCTTTTTGTGGGAATTATCAATCGAAGCAAAAGCCCCAAATTCTCTTTCATAAGTTTTATCATCTTGAACTGTATAAGCCACTTGAATATAATATTCTTTTCCATCTTTTTGAGCAATAAAATCTATTTCTTTATCATCATCTTTACTCATAACCTTTAGACTATAATCCATATATACTAATTCATTATAAACAATATTTTCTAAATTATGGCTTATATCATATCTATTATTAAAGCAACGTAAAGAATTAAAGGAAACATCTTCATTATATATTTTAAAATAATACCAATTTTCCCTTTTAGATTTTGGTAAATAAAGTTTAATTCTATTAATAACATAAGCTTTTTCTAAATATCCTAAATATTTAATTATCGTATTTATTGAACCTTTTATATGTTCACTTTTTAAATATCCTTCAATTGACCTTGAAGAAAATACTCGAGCATTGGATATTAAAACATAATTAACAATTCTTTTAAATAATTCTTCATTTTTTATTTTAAATCGTAATATTAAATCTTTTACAATAATTGACTCATTTATATCTTTTAAATAAGTCAACATTGCTTCGTGCTCAAATTCAAATCTTTTCGGAAAACCACCCCATACAAGATAATCAGCTACGCTAACTTCTTTTTTTAACTCTTGAGAATATTCCAATATTTCTTTATAAACAAAAGGTCTTATTCTAAATGATACATATCTTCCACTAAAAGCATCAGTATATTCTTTAGATAGTATTTTAGAATTAGAACCTGTGATAAAAACTGAATTATCATGTAATCTTAAAGTTTTAACTGCTCTATTCCAATTTTTTACTTCTTGTATTTCATCTAAAAATATATAACATTTTCCTTTTTTACGATTTTGTTCAACATAACTAATTAACTTTTCACTATCAGATATACTCGTAATAATTGAATCATCTTCAAAATTTAGATAAATTATATTATCCGTTTTTGTACTTATTTCCTTCATAATTTGTTCTAAAATTATTGACTTTCCACATCTTCGTATGCCAACAATTATTTTAATTAAGTCAACATCATAAAAATCTCTTATTTTCTTCAAATAATGTTCCCTAACAATCATACATATCACCAAAATTATTATATTGAACAATTTTTCATTCGTCAACATTTTGTTCACTTAAGTGAACAATTTTTTTATTTTTGAATTTTTGTTCAGTTGAGTGAACAATTTTTCTTAGACTAATTTACCAAGTTTTTAATTAAAAATGTAGCATATAAAGGAATGGATTTTATTTTCGTATCTGGATTGTAACCAAAATCTTTTAAACTAATTCTAATCATATACTGAGGATGATATAATTCATCATAAACTTTTAAGCTTTTTGATTGCGTATTTTCCTCAGCTTTGACCTCAATGGGAATTATTCCCGCATCTTTTGTCGTAATTAAAAAATCAACTTTGGAATGCCTACTTCCCCTCCAGTACATTAAATCAATACCATTCGCTTTTAATTGATTGGCAACATAATTTTCGGTAATAATTCCCTTATACAATTTCATATCATCAAGCATAATAGTTTTTATATCATTATTTACTAAACGATTAAATATTCCGACATCAGAGTAATATAATTTAAAAACCGAATTATCCACAAATCCAAGCAATGGCTTCTCTGGCAATTTAACACACTCGCACATTTGTACCATATTACTTTCGACAAGCCAATTTAATGGTAAAGAATATTCTCGAGCTTTGGCATTTGGACTCACTACAGAATATTGAAATTTTTTAGAAGCATTTTGCAATTGTGATGATAAAGAATTATATATACTTCGTATTTTTAAAACTTCACCAGAATTGGAAATATGATGGTTCATATCATTTTTATAATCCTCGATAATATCGTTTAACTGTGATAAATCATAATTATAATAATCATCGCCACACGAGATTAATGCTTTAACACTTTCTGGCATCCCACCACACAATAAATATTTACGATAATATTGAATTGCCTTACTGTGAAGTACCTTCATCGATTTATTATTATCGAAGCAATCCTTTATTTTATCTAAAAGAGCTTGTTGTCCTAAAGCCATTAAAAATTCTTCAAAATCCATGGGATACATATATAATCTAGATACTTTTCCTACTGGAAAAGGTTTATTTAATCTTGATAATTTTACCCCAAGTAAAGAACCTGCACATATTATTCTAACATTGCTATGTTTTTCGTGAAAAAATTTCAAATCAGAAATTAGTTCTTCACTTTCTTGAATTTCATCAATAAATAAAACACTTCCCTCTTGGTCAAAATCAAAATCCAATAAAGTTTTTAAATCATTAAATTTTTTATCTGATGAGTCATTTGAAGAATATAATTTAACAACATCAACATCATACAATAAATTTATTTTTTTGTAATTTTTAAATTCCCTTTGACAAAATTCATCAATAATATAAGTCTTTCCACATTGTCTAACCCCCAAAATAATTAGTGGTTTAAAATCTTTTGTATTTTTCCAGTTAATTAACTGATTGTATATTTTTCTTTTCATTTCCTTTTTTACTCCTAACACAATTAAGTATAACATTTATTACACCTTTTTGCACCCACTTTTCAAATAAAATTACACCTTTTTGCACCCACTTTTGAATGAAATCACACCTTTTTGTAACCACTTTTTTTTAAAGTAGCCATTTTAAGGGCATTTTATTTAATAAAAAAACTATCAAAAATTTTATTTTCAATAGTTCTTTTTAACAATTATTTAACTTCAATTAATTTTTTATCTTTGTTTTCATCAATTTTGTTAATAGTAATAACTAAGATACCATCTTTAAAGCTTGCACTGATGTTTTCTTCATCAATATCTTCAATATGGAAGGTTCTTTCAATTTTGCCATATTCTTTTCTTTCACGATGTAAGTATTTCTTGTTTTCTTCCATACTCTTTTCTTTTTCAAGTTTAATCGTAATATTTCCTTTATTACATTCAACTTTAATATCTTCTTTCCTATAACCAGGTGCATCCATTTCAATAATTATTTGATTATCTTTTTCATAGATATCACTTCGCATTTTGGCATCATCAGCTAAATCATTAAACAAATCATCAAAAAACATTCTACTTGGTAACATAAATAATCATCTTCCTTTCATAAACATTATGTTAAAATATAAATGTTTTTATTCGTTGATTTCCTATCAACAATTAAATTATAACTCTCTCATTAGCACTTGTCAACTATAAGTGCTAATTTTTTTATTTTAAGCTAAACATTAAAAATGGATAAGTTTACTTATTTTTGTTATTGTTAATTATTAAACCACGTTTTAATTCTTTTTTGCCCCCAATAGTAAATTTAGTTTTTAGATTTTCTTTAGGTATAATCAAATGACAATGCAACCTTTTTAAAGATGCTCCGGAATAGGCTGGTTCACCAAAGCGAAAACAAAGTGCTCCCCCAGGTAAATTATATCCTTTGGTAAGTTCGTTCCAAATATTTTGTAAATCAATCCACATGCTATCATTCATATCTTCCTTACGATAAATAGGATAACGGGAGACGATTAAAAATTGGGCTTCCACATCATCATAAGGAAATCTATTTTGGGATACAAACCAATAATTAGTCATAAATAAAATTTCTTGATTAATATACTGAGGATTCAAAGGGTCTTTACCATCATTTTCCATATTAATCATAATATCTAGTTGCTCTTGTTTTCTGGCATTAGGTGGATAAATATATTTATAGTTATTAACATCATCTACTATTTCTACTTTCTTCTTGTTATCTAATAAACATTCTGTTTTAACGCCATTTTGCCGAGCTAAGACATGCGATTTTTTACTCCAATTACGATTAGGATGATCTTCTAAATAATATATTTCTTTAACTCCCTTTTCAATTAAGACTTTCATACATTTATCACAAGGAAACAACGTAGTATAAACAGGACTTGTTATTTTATCTATACTTCCTATTTTTTTTAACATATTAATTTCTGCGTGTTCCACCGTCGCATAATATAGTTCTGTTCTATTTTCAATATCCTTTTCAGGGATTTTAAAATCAGTTTGATTAGCTCCAAAAACATAGGTATCATTAACTTGACAACAAGCCGCTACAGGGACAGAAAAATCAGTTGAATTAGGTAAATAATTGATTAATTCAGGGATAGGTTCAGGCATATCATCAGTATAATTTATCCGTTCTTTCAAACTGGCAATGGCTTCCATTACCTTTTGTTCATTTTGCTTCATCAACCTCCCAGTTGAAGATATCATAATTTTTCTTATTTTATCTGAGGTGGATGTTTCTGATTGCCGAGGTAATATTGCTACTTGCCCACAATAATTTTCTAGCTCTTTTATTTCTTCTTCATTATAATTTTCCTTGATGGCAACTAAAACATCTGGTTCAATCGTTTTAATTAAATTCCATTTTGGTTCTCTTACTGGTTTAATAACAATTAAATCGGCAATATTAAGTAATTTAATAAAATCATATCGTTCTTTTTCGGGAATAATGGGTCGAGTTTCCCCTTTTCTTTTTTTTATTTTTTCATCACTATCCATTGCTACGACTAAAAAATCACATAATCCCCGAGCTTTTTTCAAATACCGCAAATGACCAATATGAAATAAATCCCAAGAACCTTGAACTAAGCCAATACTCTTTCCTTGGGCTCTAGCTTCCATTATTTTTTCAAAATCTTTCTTTCTCATATTATATCCCCACTGGTATGCCTTTAATTTTTTCGCCAGCATGATAATCACTTAATTCAAAATCTTCCCGGCGATAATCGGTAATGCGGGGATGACTCTTTACTAGTTTTAAAGTGGGATATGCATTAGATGGGCGATTTAGAATCTCATCAACATAATCCATTTGATTTTCATAAATATGAGCATCACTTATTTGATGGATAAATTCATAAGGTTGTAATCCTAAAACATCAGCCATGGCAATTAATAAGGCACTATATTGAGCCCAGTTACTAGGTAAACCAATTAAAACATCGCTACTTCTTTGCCACAGTAGCATCGTTAATTTATCATCAAAAATGCGAAAGTGAAGCCAACCATGACAAGGAGCTACGACTACCTTTTGAGTATTATCACTATTGCGAATAGTATATTGAGGAATCCATGGCGAAATAATATGCGTCTTTAATTCCGGACGTTCTTGCATTTGCTTAATTATTTCCGTAAATTGATTAAAAGAACCACCATCAGATGTAGGAAAATTAGCAAAAGCACAACCATAAGAACCTGGTCCTAAGTCCCCAGCTTCTAAACCTCTTTTAGCACATTTAGTTGGCGTTACCCAAGCTTTCCACCACTTACATCCAAAGGCGGCTAATTCTTCTTGAGTATGAGCACCATTAATAAAAGCAAAAAGTTCGCCAATTGCTGATTTATAAAAGCCCGAAATATCTCTTTCCGTTATAATTGGGGCTCCATCTTCCATTTTAAAACGAATAGTTGATGCTCCCATTAAATCAAGGGTGCGAATTTCCTTTCCATGTTCATCCACCATGGGGGATGGACTCCAAGTTCCGTTGGCTAAAATTTCGCGAATTAAATTTTTATATTGTTCCCCGATTATTCTTTCTTCATATGGTTTATAAAAATCATTCATCACAATTACCTCCCTAAAGCCCCTCTTATCCTTTTAGTCAAACTAATCGTATTAACTACATTCTAGTTTAACAAACCCCTCGGGTAAAAGCAAGGAAAATTTGGAACCTTGGATAAGCTAATTGCATATATTAAAGTGGGGATAGTATTAAAATTTTTGTCATATAGAGAGGAGGAATTTTATGCTAAAAACTCCTAATATTTTTATTGTTATCATTTTAATAGCTGTCTTGTTCATGGCCGTTGGTTATTCTTTATTTGCATCCGATATCGAACTAACAGGAAATGCGGAAATAACTGGGAACTGGAATGTTTTAATAACCGATATCGAAGCTACCGATTATAGTCCTAATGCTAATCCCGGAACGCCAACAGCAACTGCCACGACTGCTAATTTCGCTGCCACTTTAAATGCCCCCAGTGATTATGTAACTTACCGGATTACTATTAAAAATCTGGGAACTATTGATGCTGTTTTACATACTTTCAACTTAACAAGTGATGAATATGGAACTGATGCTATCAAAATTTTAAATACCGAATCTGCCCAAGAACTTAAAGCTGGGGAAAGTACTAAAGTTGAAATAACTGTCCTATATGATCCTTTTACCACTTCTAATCCTATCATTACGACCAAAAATATTACTGGTACTATACAATATGCCCAAGAATAAAAAAAATGCCAATATTTATTAAATTTCTTTTTACTATCCCCTTTTATTTTAAATGGAGATTAAAATGAATTTAAAAGCTAAAGATATAATTTATATATTATTAGTTTATCTACTTATAACTTTGCTTATATCTTTTCAGAAAATATCTATTTATTTACCTATAATCTTTTGGCTAAGTACGTTTATTTATTTAAAAAAATATTTTACTAAATATATAACTATTAAAAAAATTCCTTATCATTTCGATAAAGCTTTTATTATTAGTCTTGCCTTTACAATAATTTATTTTTTAAGTGGTTTTAAATTAGGGTTTGCACCTAGTCCTTTTAAACATAATCTTTTTTCTCTTCTAAAAAATATAGGTATTTTTTTAATACCTAGTCTGGGCTTAGAAATAGCTCGGTATATATTTGTTTATTATAATAAAAACAAACCCCTAGCTCTTGGTTTAATAACCGTTATTATCACCATAATTGAACTTAACTTTTCTTTTATTTTTCTAGCTAAAAATATCTTATTTAAAATTATTTGTGTTCAAATGATTCCCCTTATTATAAAAAATATTTTATTTACTTATTTAGCTAAAAGAGATGAATTTTTTCTAACTATTATCTTGGTTATAATGGATAATATAACCCTTATTTTTGGTTATTTTCCTAATCTTGATTGGTTTAAAGAAGGAACTTTTCTTCTTTTAAAATATGCTTTTATTTATTTAGCAATTAGACCAATTAATGTTACCAAAAGTTATCCTCTTTTATTTTTAACTTGTTTAATTGTTTTATTTATGATTGGTATCTTTAATTATAAACCGATTGCTATTTTATCAAATAGTATGAGTCCTTGTTTTAAAAGAAGTGATATTGTTATTTATAAAAAACTACCCAGTCAAGATCAATTAGAAAAAGGAACAATTATTGTTTTTAAAAAACAAGATACCATTATTATCCACCGGATATATGCCCTAAATAATGATTATATATTAACTAAAGGTGATAATAATAACCAAGTTGATAATTTTAAAATAACGATGGATGATATCCTTGGTATTTATCAGTTTCATATCAAATATCTTGGTTATCCATCTATTTGGTTATATGAATATCTTAATTCTTAGGAAGGTGAAATATATCAAAAAGATAACTATCCCAATTAGTATTGGATTTTTAATAATTGGGTTAATATTTTTCTTTAAAAGTAGACAAAATAATGTTGCCTACACAACTAAAAAAAGTCATAATTATACTTTATTAATGACTGATAATAGTTTTTATGATTCTCCTACTTCTTTAGATGCTTACCCCTCAAGAGCTCTTCAAAAAATTAATTTAAAGCTTTCTTATAATTTCCAAAGTAAAAATTTTTATAAGTTCCAAGGCACATCAACTCTTTCACTAACTATTTTAGGAACAACCGATGATAACAAAAAAATTTATGAAAAAACAACTATTTTAAAAAAACAAAATATTAATCAAAATACGAAACAATTAAACTTAGTTGAAAATGTTTCACTTGATTATGCCACTTATGTCGAACAACTAAATAATTATGAACAGACTTATAATCTTAATTTAATTAAAACTTTAAAAATTAAATTAGATATTAAAAGTGATGTTTTAAATGATGAAATGGAAGTACTTATTCCTATTTCCAGAAATATTACCGAAATAAAGGCTAATTATGAACCAAAGCATACTGAGGAAACTAAGACTAACCAAGTATTTTTAACAATAAGTTTATTTTTAATAATTAGTTCAATTAGTATAATATTTTTATCTTTAAAAATTAAGCCTAAAGATTACCTTTTTAAACTTTATAATGATTTAATTATTAAAACCCAAACTTTACCTAATTTAGAAAACTTAACTACTTTTACTATCTATTCTTTAAAAGATTTAATTAATTTAGCTAAACTTAATAATACGCATATTATTTATGCCCAAGAAACTTCAAGTTTTTATCTTATAGTGGGTAATTATTTATATATTTATAAACAAAAGTAATCGTTTATAGGTTACTTTTGTTTTCTGGTTCATTAATAATTAAGGCTTGGGTGGTAAGTAACATTCCCGCAATGGAAACTGCATCTTTAAGACTTCTAATAACAACTGAGGCGGGGTCAAGTACTGAGGTTGTTAAAATATCTTCCCATTTATTAGTATTAACATTAAAAGTTTGAGTATAATGCCTATTTTTTAATTCACATTTCTTAGGCTCACTATCTATTCCCGCATTCAAAAGTATTTGATACCAGGGTACTTTTAAGGCGGTCTTTAGGATTTTACCCCCGATTGTATTAGGTAACTCATCACTTACTTGAAACAAGGTTACGCCGCCCCCGAGAACAATTCCTTTTTTACTTTCCTCAAGAGCATATAGAGCATCAATAAAACGCATCTTTTTTTCTCGTCGTTCGGTTCTAGTTATTCCCCCGACGAAAATATCCACCAAGCCATGGGAAAACATTTGGATTCTTCTTTTTAAAAAGTCGTCTTGTTCTAAGTTATAATTAGCTTCTAAATTTTCTAAATGTTTTTTAATATTAATATCTTTAGCAATAGCAAAAGTTGTATACTCACCATTAATTATGACATTACCTGTACCTAAAGTTTTACAAGTTATTTTTTCATTATTGATAATTTTACTTTGAGTAATTAAAGAAATATCTTCTAAATAAGCCATTTTTTCATAACCATAACCCGGATTTTTTAAAAGATAAATATTTAAATCATATTCAATATTTAAATTTATAATATTTTCGCTAACTAAAGGAGAATAATCATCGGCCATAATAAGTAAGGCTTGCTTGGTTTTGATAACTTCTTCTATTACTTGGTGTAATTCAGCAATATCCTCAACTACCCTCGCCAAAATTAAAACTGCACAATTATCTAAACTTATTTCCTTAGCTTTTTTTAAATAATAATAGCTAGCTAAATTAGTCATTATTTGGTAACCTTGTTCATAAATGATTTGCGTTTCCTCCGTCTTACTTTCTTTAATACTTATGGCTAATTTACTTCCCACTTTCTGATAAGCTTCATAAACTTGCTTGCCAATTTCTTGGTCATTGGCGGCGGATATAGCAATATTTAACATATTAGCTCTTGAGGGAGCCACAATTTTTGCTTCAATTTTATTTATGGCCTCATTTAAACTTAAATCTAAAGCTTGCTTAATAGTAATCGGTCGTACTTTATTACTTGCCATTAACTTTTTTCCTTCAAAATAAAGAGCTTCTAATAACAACAAAGTAGTAGTGGTGCCATCCCCGACCATTTCTTCTGTTTTAAGACTGGCTTCTTTTGCTAATTCCATAATTGCAGCAAGAACTTCATCATCACTACTAATAACCCCAGCGATAGTCACCCCATCATTCGTTATAAAAGGATTAACTATGCCATTATCAATAATAATATTACTTCCCTTAGGACCTAAAGTCATTTTCACAGGAACACATAACATCTTTAGGGCTTCATCAATCTTAGTACCTAAATTATCAATAATCACTTTCTTCACTATTTACCTCCTCAATATATTGCCAATATTTCTTCGGCATCATTTGTCTTTGTAAATTTTTATTTTGTCTTTCTTTAATCCCAATCGTTTTAAAAAAAGTTTGCCATAATTCTTGAAACTTTTGTTCATCTTGGGCTATCTCTAAATTTATATTAAGCATGTTAGCATCCCTTAAATAAACTTCACGTTTATCATAAAAAGCCACGATATTTCTTTTAACATCTTTAATTAACCAATATTCATTTTTAAATCTTTTCTTAAAATGATTAACTAAAATAGGTAAAATATTATTCGTAGGAGCAAATTCCGCATACCATACTTCCCTTTTTAATTTTTTAAAACGTAAAAAGCCTTTAAACTTATGATTTTCTCTTCGCACATAACCACTTGCCTTTAAGGCATCATTTATCACCCCAATTCGTCTTAAATTATAAACTTGTTCATGATACTTAGTACTATATAATAAAAAATAATATATCAGCATTTCTTTTTTTAAATGATTAGATAAATAAATATAATATAAATCTATAACTATTCTTTTTCCTAAATTATCTATTAACCGTTTAATAATTAAGTCATCTTCTTCTAAATTTAAACTTATAACCGGATTAAATAAATTTAATTCACAATTATTAGTAATATTAAAAGGTATAATATTTAATAAAAATAATTTCTTAATTAAAACTAATAAACTAAGAAAAGAATCATTATAGATATATATTTCGTTAGTTTTCTTCATCAAATAAACTTAATTGCCGACTTTTAGTTTCGGGGATTAATTTAGCTTTAATATCATGGGCTAAAAAGCTTTGTTGTAAATAATACTTTCCTGAACAAGTTATAAAATATTTAGCTCTTTTTAAAACAACCCCTAGTTTTTGAAGATCACGAAAATCTAAAGGAAATAATTCCCGGCTACTCATAATGCGTTTAGCACTTTTTAAACCAATTCCTGGGACTTTTAATAATTCTTCATAACTACATTTATTTATATCTTTTGGATATTCATCTAAATGACTTAGGGCATAACTTTCTTTAGGGTCATATAATAAACTTAAATGGGGATTTTCTTTGCTTACTAAATCACTAACTTTAAAATGGTAAAAACGCATAAGCCAGTCCGCTTGATAGAGCCGATGTTCTCTTTTTAAAGGCGGATTTAAAACGGGCAAAAGTTTATTTTGATTAACCGGAATATAAGCGGAATAAAAAACCCGTTTTAAATGATAGTTATGATAAAGATTTTGACTTTGGTTTAAAATATGCCAATCACTTTCTTCTGGAAGTCCAACCAGCATTTGGGTGCTTTGACCCGCGGGAACAAATTGCGGACTTTTATTATCCCTGATATATTTCATAACCTTATAAGCATTTTCATGAGTTTTGTTAGGAGCTAAAAGTTTTAAGGCGGGGTCAGTTGCTAGTTCCACATTTACACTCATGCGGTCAGCTAAAAGACCAAGCTTTTTAATTAACTCTTCCCTCGCCCCCGGAATTGCTTTCACATGAATATAGCCCCGAAAATGGTATTTATGCCGGAGTAATTCTAAAGTTTTAATTAATAAACTAACAGTATAATCTGGACTTTTAATAATACCCGAACTTAAAAATAAACCTTCAATATAATTCCGACGATAAAAATTTAACGTAATTTCACAAACTTCCTCCGGGGTAAAACAAGCTCTTTTAATTTCATTATCCCGCCGATTAGGACAATATAAACAATTAAAAATACAACAATTAGTAAATAAGATTTTTAAAAGCGAAATACACCTTCCATCACTACTATAAGAGTGACATATTCCAGAGGTCGCAATAGACCCCAGCCCAGGCATCTTTTGAGTTTTCCCTCCACTTGAGCTACAGGAGGCATCATATTTCGCACTATCCGCTAAAATTTGTAATTTTTCTTGTAAGTCCATGGCTAATCACCAAAATTATTATACCCCCAATTAAAAAAGATGTAAGGGTTTTAAGCTTACATTTCTTTAGCAATTTTTGCCATTAATTCTTTAAAACATTCAATATGTTTTTCTTCATCTTTAATAATTCTTTTTAAAAGATTTTTTATATAACTATCATTTATTAATTTTATATGTTTTTGATAATTTTTAATAGCTAGATATTCTAACCGAATATTATATTCTAAAAAATCTAAAATATTTGTACTATAATTAATTACTTTACTTGTCCAAGGAACTAAATAGTTTTGTTGCTTAGCAAGAGTTTTAAATTTGGGTTTAGCTCCCAACATCGTAATAGTTTTTCCTAAATATTCTAAATGTTTCATTTCCACAATAGCTATATTTTTTAAAGCCTCAGCTACTTCTGTTTCTTTTATGGCTAAACTTTGATAGATATATTGATTAACCGCAGTTTCTTCACTAATAGCCCCCGCATAATCTTCTAATAAAAGACTAGCATAATATAAATTTTTCTTTTCACACGCCAGTTTGGGATAAGCCTCATGAGCTTGGTATTCCATTTTCTTCACCTTGTATAATTATATATAAAAGCCAATAAAAAAGAACTGGCAAAGCTTAAATAACTAAGTTAATTAATAACTTTTATATTCAGATCAAGAATAAATTATTTAAGACTTAGATGCCAATTCATCTAAATTCATTTTACCATAAATTTCGGATTTGTAAATCATTTTCCAAAATTTTTGGCTGGAAACAAACTTTCATAAACAATATAGGGCTTTATCATTTGATAAAATTTGGTTATATGCCGGTTATATTTTTTAAATAAAGAATTAGCGATGATATCTGCCCATTGTATTAAATAACAACTTTCTGATTCAAAATAATTAATAACAAAATCAATTTTTTGGACATGTTTTTCTTGTTCTAATTGTTCTAAAACTAATTTATTATATAAATATGGTTTTAAAGAAAGACGATTACCTATTTTAACAGAACGATTATCTAAATAAATATTTATTTTTTCTACCAAGGGATTATCTTCGACAATCTTTCTTACTAATAACTGAACTAAATAATTATAACAAGCATTTTTATCATCCGCTTTAGTTAAAAGCATGGTTGTTTGCTTTAAATCTAAAACAATATAACGAACTTTAACCCCATGGTCTAATATTTTTTTAATTAAAACCACCCGAGCATCATCTTTAAGATAGCTTCCCTTTATTTCTTTCGTTTTAGGTATTTTCTTAGTTTCTTTAAACCGATTAATTATTCTTCCTGCTCGTCTTGTCATAGTCTTTAACATATTATTTTCAATATCTAAAGCACAGATTAAAAAATATCTTCCATCACAACCCAAGTTTCCTGATTCATCAATAAATAAATTAACTTCTTTCATCTTGCATCTTTCTCATTATTTCTTGCGTTGTTTTTAAAGCCTTTAATATTTCCTCTTGATATTCTTTAGTTAAAGAAAAAGAAGCGGTTTTCTTAAGATAACACGTTTTATGAAAATCTAAAGCTAAATAAAGCCAATCACAACCTATTGCTAAATCATCTTCTTGAACCATATATTTTATAATAAAATCTAATTCTTCATTAAAAGAAATAAATGGTTCTTTTTTATTATAACTAATAATTATATTCTTTAATTCATTATCAACATAACCGATTACATATATTTCTTGAGTATTTTCATCAAGCTTTTCTAAAGGTACTATATATTTTACTAGTTTAATTTTTAAGAAAAAATTCTTATTTAATAATTTTTCTAAATAACTTATCTTATTTTGAGCTAATATTTTTTTAAATGTTTTTCCCTCGGTTGCTCTTTTTAATTCCCGCATTATTTTCGGCATAATTTATCCCCCCAGTTCCTATTAAAAAAAATATTTGGTATTTTGCCAAGACTATTTTTAAGAATATTTTGTCGAACTGTCATCACTATTGTCGAAAAATCCTTGCCTCCCTGAGCAATTTTAAAAATTGGATAAAATAAATAATTTAAACCATACTACAAATGGAGGCACATATGAAAGAAGAAAATATTAATGCATTAGATGAAATTAACAAGGGAGCTTGTATGGGAATGGATGCGATAAAATACACCTTAGAAAAAGTGGAAGATGACAAGCTTAAAAAGGAATTAGAAAAAGAATATCAAAATTACCAAGATATCTCTGAGAAAATAACGGCTATATATCCGGATTATGATAATGATTCACCCCATGAAACTAATATTATGAATAAAGCTATGACTTGGTATGGAATAAATATGAAAACTTTAGTTGACCAAAGTAATTCCAAGATTGCGGAGTTAATTTTGCAAGGTGTTAACATGGGCATTATTGAAGGTAAAAAAATTCTTAATAATAAAAATATTGATGATAATGTCACTGATATTGTTAATGAATATGTTACCATGCAAGAAAAAAGTGTGGAAAATTTAAAAAAATTTCTTTAAGGAACCTTTGGTTCTTTTTTTCTGAGTTAATTTATTGTATACTATCATTAAAGTAGTTGATATTTATGAAATTAGAAAAACATGAAAAAGCCTCTTTATTAACTTCCATATTTTTTATTGGAGCAATATCAGGATATATTTATGAAGTAATCTTTTATTTTCTTACGGAAAATAGACTTGACAATGCAGGATTATTAATTGGGCCATGGCTCCCTATCTACGGCACTGGGGCTTTATTAATTTATTTGTTAGGTTCAAAATTAAAGGACAAACCACCTATTCTTTTCGGAGCTATTATTTTAATAACCGGTATTTTAGAATATCTCGTGGGACTTTTTTATTATCATGTTTTTCATCTTCGTCTTTGGGATTATCGCCATTTATTTTTAAATATTAATGGTTTTGTTTGCTTTCGAAGCGTTATAACTTTTGCTATCGGGGGCATGCTTTTAATGTATGGGATAATTCCCCTTTTAAAAAAAATTAATCAAAATAAAGGATATTATAAAATTCTTTATAATATCCAAACAATTTTAGTTATCCTTTTTATTATTGATTTATTTTTTAGTAATTATCTTCATCATTTACCTTATTTATATTAATCTACTTCATCTAAGTCAGTTTGTTCCGTTAGTAATAAGTCTTTAAATTCTTCTTTAAACCGCACTTTTTCTTTAGCTTTAACATCTTCATAAATATTTTTGGCATTACAAATGGCTTTATAAAAATGGATTAATTTAACTTGTTTTTTATTATCATATAAAGCATAAGTAAAAGCATTAGCCACAATTGTTAAAGTAATATCAGGATACCGGCTGGCTATTTCGTAAACTCTTTTATATTCATCAGTCATTTCTACTAAAAATCTAACGATTTTTTCCACAATAAAGGGTTGATACTCCAGTTTGACACCAATTTGTTTTTCTAATTTAGGAATTGTTCCCATAACAATTTTAACCACAGTTGGTTTATCACATTCTAAAACTTCTATTTTTTGAAAACGTCTTAAAAAAGCTCGATCTCTTAAAATATATTGTTCATATTCCTCAGTAGTCGTTGCCCCAATCATTTTAATAGTTCCCCGGTCAAGTCCCGCTTTTAACATATTAGCAAAGTCAAGTCCCCCTTGTTTATTGACTAAAAGATGGGTTTCATCAACAAAAATAATGGTATTTAAACTATTTTCTAATTCCCGAACTAATAAATCAATCCGGTTTTCCATGACTCCTTCACTAGTTGTATTCCCAATTAAACTAGTAATATTAATTTTAATTAAACTATAATTTTTTAAAGCATCGGGAACTGTGCCATTTTTGATGCGGTAAGCTAATCCTTCCACTATCGCTGTTTTCCCAATCCCGGGCTTCCCTACTAATAAAGCACTTTTTTCAGGGGTCAGTAGCGTTAAAATAACTTGTTTTATTTCCTCATCACGAGCAATCGCAGGATCGGTAATATATTCTTTGTTTACTAAATCTGTCCCATAACGGGCTAACATACTTATCTTTTCATTATTCAACTTTATCACCTTTAATTAGATTATACCATAACTTTTAAATTTTTTTTATTAACCTTTATATTCTCCTCCATTAATATGCATAACTTGCCCAGTTACATAGGATGAATCACTAGAAGCTAAATAAACAAACAATGGAGCTATTTCATAGGTTTGCCCTCCTCTTCCCATTGGACTATCGGCTCCCAAAGTCGGAATTTTGGCTTTTTCCCAACAAGCGGGTTGAAGTGCTGTCCAAAAAAATCCTGGAGCAACCGCATTAACCCGAATTTTTTTGGGTGCCAAATTAGTCGCTAAACTCCTTGTAAATCCGACAATAGCTCCTTTGCTTGTAACATAATCAATTAACTCTGGTTCGCCATAAAAAGTGGTAATCGAGGAAACATTGATAATCGAAGCATTTTCTTTTAAATATTTTAAAGCATACTTAGTCATATAAAAACAAGAATAAATATTACTTTTTAAAGTATAATCAAATTGTTCATCAGTTATATCCCTTAAACTTTTTTGTTGAAATTGAACACCCGCATTATTTACTAAAATATCAATCTTCCCATAATATTTAATAACTTCTTCAATTACTTTTTCACAATTTAAAGAACATTTTAAATCAGTCGAAATTAATAAAACCTCGCCGCCTATATTTTCAATTAATTTTTTAGTTTCAAAAGCATCTTTATGTTCATCATAATAAACAATGGCAAGACGAGCCCCTTCTTTGGCGTAAAGTAAACTCACCGCTCGGCCGATACCTGAATCTCCTCCCGTAACTATTGCAACCTTGCCTTTTAATTTTCCAGACGGACAATAATTTGGATTTTCAAAAATAGGTCGGGGCTCCATAACATATTCATCACCTGGTTGTTTATCTTGCGACTGGGGTGGAAACTCTATCTTATACCTTTTACATTTATAACCATATCCCTCATCATCAATATACTTTAAACCATAATCATCAATTCCTTTCTGTTTCAAAGGAAACTTATCTTTCATATCTAACACCTCGTTTATAACCTATGTAATTTTAGGCAAAAGTTATAGATATTTAGCCCAAGAAAAAAGAATCATCTTACAATTAAGATAACTCTTTGTCTTTTGATTTTATCCCTTTTTTGGCTTTTAATGTTTTAAATTAATTTCTTTATTCTTAACCAAATCTTGATTTACTTGCGAAGCTAATAAATCATAATCCCTAATTCTTCTTGCTGATGATGATAAATTATATCCAAAAGGATTTAAATATTCCATCTTATATCTTTCTAAACGATTTTTATTATCAATATCATAACCTTTATAGTAATAGTCGGTATTTCTTGCCATAATCTCACCATTTATATTATGGCTAACTTTTAAATTTCTATACTATAAAATATCTTGATAATTATTTTCTTCTTCGACTCCAACCTTAATTACTTCATGTCCTTTGATTGCTTCATAAATATATTCTTCATAAGGAATTAATTTTTCATATTCGAGAGTCTTATCTAGGCGAGGATTAATCACCGGATGCGGAGGAACAAAGATTGTACAACAATCTTCATATGGTAAAATACTAATATCATAAGTTCCTATTTTTCTAGCTATTTCCATAATTTCCGTTTTATCAAAACAAGCTAAAGGTCTTATAACCGGAAGTTTAATAGCTTCATTGATAACTTTCATACTAGCTAAAGTTTGACTAGCTACTTGCCCAATTGATTCCCCATTAAAAATAGCAAGTGCTTTTTCTCGACTAGCAATAATAGCACTAATTCGGTACATCATGCGCCGCATGATCGTAATTAAATAATCCCTGGGCATATTTTTTAAAATTTCTTCTTGAATTTTGGTAAAATTAATGACATGTAACTTAACGGTATTATTATAAACAGCTAATTTTTTAGCTAAACTAATAACTTTATTTTTGGCTTGATCACTAGTATGCGGAGGACTTTCAAAATAAATAGCTTCAATCTTAACGCCTCTTTTAATGGCCATATAACCCGCAACAGGCGAATCAATTCCCCCACTTAGCATTAACATGCCCTTACCAAGGGTTCCCACAGGATACCCGCCTAAACCTTTAATAGCATCAAAATAATATAAAACTTCTTTTTTTCTAATTTCAATATTAACGTTAAATTCTGGCTCATTTAACTGAACTTTTAGATTATTACGACTCTTTAAAATAGCGGTTGCCACGATTTTATTAATTTCCATACTCGTGATTGGATAAGTTTTATCACTTCTTTTCGTACTTACCCGAAAATTACTAAATTCATAATCCTTTATTAAATATAATACTTGGTCTTTAATCTTGGCAATTTCTCTTTCCTCATCTTTATAACCAATAATTATTTCATAAATACCAAAGATATTTTTTAATATATCAATAACTTTTTCTAATTTACTTGTTTCAATAAACATTCGTCCAAAATCATAATATATTTGGTAATCTATTCCTTTTAAAGCTTCTTCGATATTATTTTTAAGCGTTTTTAAAAAGAAGTTTTTATTCTTCTTTTTTAATGTTAATTCCCCATATTTTATAATTATTATTTTTTCCATAAAACTCCCTAACTTTTTAAAGTAATTAATTTATTATATTCTTCATCAAAGATGGTTAAAAAACGATTTACTTCATCCGTTGTTGTCATATATGATAAACTAATTCTAATGGTATGTCTAGCCCTAGTTACATCATCATATAAAGCCATAACCCCTAAAGAAGTATCTCCACTTGAACAAGCGGTATTTGTACTTAAATAAACATCTCGCTTTTCGAGGGCATGAATAAATGTTTCTGGTTCTATTTTTAATAAACTAATATTTAAAATTTGGGGAATAGCATATTTACTATCATTTAACACAATATCAGGATAATTACTTAAGGCATTAACTATTTTTTCTTTTAAAAGACTAACAAATCTTTCCCTTTTTTCTAAATCGGTATTAGCTAGCCGACAAGCTTTGGATAAAGAAGCAATTAAAGGTAAAGGTGGTGTTCCTGGTTTTAAATAATTGCTTTTACCAGAACCATATAAAAGAGGCGTAATTTTTACCATACTACTTTTATAAAGAAAACCTATTCCTTTAGGAGCAAATATTTTATGAGCACTCATACTGGCTAAATCGACATCATGAAAATTAACCGGAATTTTGCCAATGGCTTGGGTCATATCTGAATGAAAAATGGTTCCAAAATTTTCTTTCTTTATAATTTGTCTAATCATTTTTAAAGGTTGTCTAATTCCAAGTTCACTATTAACAGCACTAATACTTACTAAAATTGTATCACTACGAACTAAATTTTTTAAATCGTCAAAATCAATTAATCCTTCTTTATCATTATTTACATAACTTACTTCAAACCCAATACTTTTTAGATAATCACATATAGCATAAATACTAGGATGTTCTAATTTACTAACAATAATATGTTTACCTTTACGATGATTAGCTAAAACGGTTCCAATTAAAGCCATATTATTAGCTTCGGTGGCACCACTTGTATATATTATTTCTTGAGGACTAACATCGAAAATACTAGCGATTTGTTTCGTGGCACTTTCTAGTAAATTAGCACTTTTAACGCCTAAACTATGTAGTGAATTGGCATTGCCAATGTACTCCTTAGTAACCTTAGTATAAGTATCCATAACTTCATAAGATACAGGAGTTGTCGCACTATAATCTAAATATATCATTTAATCACTCCTAATTATTATAAGCTTTCCGATTTTCCGCCGCGGTAGCTTTATAGTTTTGACAACTATCACTGTTTGGTTTTAATAAACAAACTTGGCAAGCTTCGCCTCGACTTACATATTCACTTGATTCACCAACTAAACTAAAGACATAAGAAACAAGAGACGGTAAAATAAAGATAAGAACCCCCATTATTACTCTTTTTACAAGCGAAATGATGGCTTTTACTAAACCTTTAGGGTCAATTGTGGTAATAGATTTAACAAAATCAATAATTCCTAAAATAATTATTACTAACGGAATTAAAATTTTTACTACAATTAGTAAATACCCTATATATTGCCATATAGCTGAGGTTTGCACACAAAAATTTAAAGAAGCATCTTGATAAATTGGGCTCGTATAACTTGAGCCACTTGACCCAGTAGACGCTCCCGTATTCCCACTTCCCCCCGAACTACTTTCGGTTGCTCCCGTCCCATAAGCTAGTCGTTTGGTCGATACTAAAAAATTATTTCCTGAGGCAGCATAATAAATTTTCCTTGGACATTCACTTGGCAAAGTATCTTTCATTTCAGCACTAAATATTACCAGTTTACCAGTAGTTGTTTCCTTACCTGATAACGACTTATCACTATAATAATTTATTTCAAATTTCTTATCATCAACATCATAATTACAACTTAAAGCAAGACTTTTAGCTGATGCCATATTATCAACCTTACAACTAGCAGCATCTAAAGTAAAATAAGCATTTGATAAACTACTATCTAAAGAAACTGTATAAGTCATTTTGTTTTCCGTACTATTAATATTATCAGTTGCATAATAAACCTTACTTATACTAGCATCATTACAACTTTTAAAAGTCCCATTTTGATAATAATCACTATATTTTATATTACTATTTTTAAAAGTCATACTATTTTCATAATTACTACTGAAAGTTATATTTCCTAAATCATTAACCGTAATTATTAACTCATATCCCCCATCTCGTTTGTAGGTATATGTTGCACTTTTAGCATTTACGATCATTGGTAGACAAAAAGTTAATATCAATATAAATAATATATATTTAATATTTTTCATAAACTTCACCAACCCATTTAAATTATATCATATTTTTAAAAAAAGTAACTTTTTATAAAGCTACTTATATTCGTCTAATAATCTTTTATGTATTCCTGGTTCGACAATATTTATAGCATTGATGGCATTTTCTAAACTATTTTTAAAATTACCTTTATAAAATAAATTTTCCGCTTTTATTAATCCTAAATCTACTTCCCGATTAACGACCCGATAACGATTGCCATAAACAATAGCCATCTCCGCCATCTTAGCTGTTTTAATGGTTTCGTTAATATTATTGTAAACCTTTAAAACTAAATCCCGAGCAGTATCAACACGAATATTTAAAGCTTTAATAGAAATTGGTCGACTTTCTAATTCTTTTACCATATCATTTATAGCTTCCATAGCTTCCCCCAATTCTACATAATATTTTTTGGGAACTATTGGTAATTTATATGACCGAACCTTTTCCTTAGTTTTAAATAAAATATTTTTAATTTCTTCTAATTGTTCTCGAGCTCTTTGTTCATCTTCCTTTAGGCTTCCTAAATTTCTTAAAGCAACATTCAATTTTTCTTCACTTTTAATTAACCGGGAGTTAATTAATTCCATTTCTCGAGCTAACTTGGAGTAAGCTAAAACATGACTTCTTCCCACATCCACAATTTTATCATAGCTTTCCCTAATTTCTAAAATTTCTTTTTTTATTTCTTCAACTACTGTTAATTCATCATCATTAACATCATAACTATAACGAATATCGCCCATTTTTTTATATAATTCATTATTTATTTTTTCTAACTTACTTACCTTTAATAAAATACTTCTTGAAAAATCTTCATATATTCTTTTAGATATTTTTTCTTTATCAAAATCATTATATAAAGAATCAAAATAATCATGCATAGTCTTTAATTCAAATAAACTATCTTCTAAATTTAAAACATTAAGTCTTTGAAAAACATCTTGAATTTTTTTATTAGCTTCTTCAATATTAAAATCAATATTTAAATAATCTAAATTATATCCCTCTTTAATCATTTTATTACTGATATTTTTAATATCCGTAATCTTTTGGGGAATTAAAGTTTTGCCAAGCGATACTATTGGTCTTGTTTCGTCAATTACCACTTTTAAATTTTTAATTATATCATCAATGGCTTTGACAATCTTCCCTACTTCGGTATATTGATTTTGTTCCATCATGGTTTCAAAAACGCCAAATAATTTATCAACATTTTCAAATTGTAATTCAATGGGAACTTTAACAATCGCATAGTCCGTATCATGTTCTTCATATTCACTTTTAATTGCCCGATACTCAGCTTTTAATTTAGTAATAATTTCCCGATTTTTTTCTTCACTTAAAGTTATTTCTTTGATTTCATCTAATAAAAAATCAGCCTTAGTTTTTAAACTATTTAATTCAAAATCGGTTTTAATAATTAAATTTTTTAATTCTTTATAATCCCCATTTTCAAAAAGCTCATCAATTTCATTTATCGTATCAGTAATCTTGGGCATATCATCATCCCGAATACTCGTAAAGCGTTTTTGCCAGTCCGCATATTTAGCTTTCATTTCGTCATTATTAACTAAAGCTTCTACTTTATTTAATTCGGATAAGATACTTGCCGAAATTATCATGTTTTTTTCTTTTTCTAATTCACTTATTTGTCTTTTTAATTTCTTTTTTTCTTGCCGATTAATTAATGTCAAAACCACAATAATAATTATTATTGTGACAATATAATATAAAGCAGCAATTAAAAGAAAGTTGGCTCTCCCCATACATATCCACCCTATTGTATCTTAATAATACCATAATTATTAGCGTTTGAAAACATTTACTATTTTCTTTATGTCAAGCCTTAACGGTTATTTTTGTTAATTAAAAACATATTAATAAGGTCAAATATGGCAACTATTGTTAAAAATAAGCCAGCAATTTTTGTTAATAAATAACCTTTTTCAACGGGGTCAATTATTAATACTAAACCAAAGATTACAATAATAACCCCACTTATAATATTTAGTTTCCATTTTTCATTACCAAATTTTTGGCTAATATAACCTCCATGAACTTTTAAGGCTCCATTGACAATCAAGAAGACTCCCAAAATTATGGTAAATAACTTCATTATCGATTCGGGAAATATAATGACAATTAAACCTAAAGCCGCATATAAAATGCCACTTACTAAAGTTAAGAAACTATTTACAACTTGACTTTTAAAATATTTAATAATCGTCGCTAAACCACCAAGTAAAAAAGCTGAACCTATGATGTAACCAATGATAGCATTAACACCTTCTGGTAAAAAGATTAAGATTATCCCCACTAAAGCCAAAATAACAGAAAAGAATAATGAACTTCCCTCAACGGCCGGAATAGTTTGCTTGCTCGTTTTAACCTCAGTTTCCTTTACTTCTTCAACATAAATTTCTTTTTTCTTACTTTTCTTTGCCATAATTTTTTACCTCATCCTTATTGTATCACAAAATACCTATTTAGCCCAGCAAATGTATTTGACAAAGTAAATATTTTTAAGATATAATAAGCTCGCAACTTATTTAGGCAGGACGTCTTTTTAGAATAATGTGTTTAGACTTAGAATAAAGTACCTAAGACTGCCTTAGCGAAATTATCTAAACTCCCTATTACTAGAAAACGTTTATAAATATTATTGCAAAAATTTGAGGAAAGGAGGTATATTATGGCAAGATATACTGGTCCAGCTTATAAAAAGAGTCGTCGCTATGGTTTTTCTACTTTAGAAAATGGTAAGGACATAGCTAAAAAGTTTTATGCTCCTGGTCAACATGGTCAAGATCGCCGGAAAAAATTAAGTGAATATGGCATCCAATTACAAGAAAAACAAAAAGTAAGAACTCTTTATGGTTTAAATGAAAAACAATTTCATAAAACTTTTGACAAAGCAGCTAAAATGAAAGGTATAACTGGGGAAAACTTACTTGTTTTACTTGAAAGCCGTCTTGACAATATAGTTTATCGTTTAGGTATGGCAAGAACTAGAAGAAGTGCTAGACAAATTGTTAATCATGGACATATTTTAGTAAATGGTAAAAAAGTTAATATTCCATCATATACAACTAAACCTGGCGATGTTATTACAGTTAAAGAAACTTCTAAAAATCATCCAGCCATCTTAGATGCTTTAGAACAAAACCAAAGTGTTCCAGCTTACCTAGAAATGGATAAGAAAACCTTAACTGGTAAATATGTTAGAATACCAGAACGTAGTGAACTTAATGGAGAAATATCTGAACAATTAATTGTTGAATATTACAACCGTTAACATAAATAAATGGGGCTGTTGGGAAATTAAATAATTAATAATTTCTTAACAGTTTTTTTTGTGTGATATTTAAAAACCTAGAAAATATAACACTTTCTAGGCATTTTGGGATACAATTATCTCGCTTAAGAAGTTGTATCACATAGGATATTTTAACATAAAAAGTTTACTTTTCATAATACTTTCAGAAAAGCGTATTGTAGAATTTGAAAAAACAGATAAATTTTTGTTTTTTTAGAAATTTCTGATGTTGAAAAAATAATTAAAAATATAATAAATTATTACAGGAAAATACACTATATTTTGCATAAAATTAAAGTTATTATATACCAAATTAAAATAAAAAGGCTATTAAGAAATTAATCACTTAATTTCCCAACAGCCCCATTTTTTAAAGTTCTAAATTATTATTTTCTTTAACAGGATAAGGTTTAACCACCAAAACTGAGGCATTGGAAAAATCAATGTCAGCCACTAAATCCCGAACCATTTCCCAAGTAATATTTTCATATCGCTCTTTAGCATCACTAATAATACCTCCATAATTAATAATATTATCTTGAATTTTTAAATTTACATTTTCCACATCATCAAAATCTAAAATTAACGAAGCTATACAAGCTTTTTTCTTACGATTAAAAGCTTCTTCACTTAAATCTAAATCATTAAATTTAGCTTTTATGATATTAATAATTTCCTCAGGATAATCTGTTAAAGCATTAATACAAATAACAATATAATTATCAAAAAATTCTACCGAGGATGATAAACTAGTAGCTAAACCTTTCCAAATTAATTCTTGTTTTAAATCTGATGTATCACCAAAATTAACACTGACAAAAATTGATAATAATAACTTTAAGGTTAAATCATCATATTTTTTAAATTTAGTTTTCGGAATTTTTATTCCGTATCGTAACCTAGTATCAGATACATTTAAATTAATTTCTTCATAACTTTTTACAACTTCTTTAGGTTCTTTTTTCATAATTATTTCGGGATTTAAAAATTTTGGAAATTCTTTTTTATCTAAAGCTTCATCAATTACTTTGCCCATTTCATAAGGATTGAAATTACCCGTCAAAGTTAAAAACATATTATGAGGATGATAAAAATTATTATAAACTAATTCTATATCATCCAAAGTAATTTTTTTAATATCTTCCTCAGTTCCCGTTATAAATCTATTATATTTATAATTATGAAATAAATTATTTAAATGGTGATAAAAAGCATTGTTATAAGCATCATCATATACCATATTCGATTCTTCAATAATAATTGGTTTTTCTTTAGCAATAATCTTCTTCGTAAAATAAGGATTATAAACAAAATCGATTAAATGAGCTAAATTTTCTTTTATATTAGTGGTGGTAAAACATAAATAACTTGTATATTCAAAAGTAGTAAAAGCATTAACATCAGCCCCGGATTTATAATAATAATCATGAGCCGTCGTATCTTCATTTTCATTAAATTTAATATGCTCTAAAAAGTGAGCTACACCATCGGGAACCCGATATTTTTTATTAGCAATTTTAAATTCAGTATGAATTGAACCATATAAAGCGGTCAGGGACATAAAACAACTATTAACTTTATCATTAACCCACATATAAGTTTTTAAACCACTTGGATGTTCATGAACATAAATCTTTTCATTTAAACCAATTAAATCAATTTCTTTCATTATTCCCTCCCTCTAAAGTATAAATAGTATTTATTTTTATTTTTTTAGCAATATCTTGAACTTCTTTTTTAGTTGTATTTTTAATTAAATCTTTTCTTTCTTCTAAAGATGGTAAATCATCTAAAATTTTAAACATATAATTATTTAAAACAGCGATACTATTATCTAAATTATAACTTAAAGCCATAAGTAAGTTTTTCTTAGCATCTTCTAAATTTTCTTCGGTAAAATCCCCATGAGCCATGGCTTTAAGACATTTTTTAATTAAGCCAACAGCCTTTTTAACTTTTGAATTATCTAAAGCTACATGAATAATTAATAAATTATCATACTTTAAATACATACTTGTTAAATTATAACATAGTTGATTTTCTTCTCTAATCACTCGGTATAACATACTCGTAAGTCCCCCACTTCCGAAGATATAATTAAACAAATGAAAACCAACATCTCTTTCTTTCTTAGTTAAATCTTGAATATTTGCTACCACAGCTAAATTAGCTTGAATAAAATTCCCTGTTGATGATTTAACAAGGGGTTTCTTGCGACTTTTATTAACAACATATAACTCATTTTTTTGCTTATTAATAATCCGTAATTTAAAATGTTTTTTAATCATTTCGACAACTTCATCCATATTTAAATTACCAATTAAATAAATATCACAAGTGTTTTGTTTAAAAAATTGTTTATAATCTTCATATAAAGAAGAAGGTGTTACTTTATTAATAGTTTCCTCATCTAAAGCTAGAGAAAAAGCTGTCGGACTGGTAGCATCCATGGCTTTAAAAGCTTCAATAAATAACAGTTTAGTGGGATTATCTTGAACAGCCTTTAATTCTTTACAAAGTCTTTCTTTAATAATATTAAATGTTTTGGGCGAAAATTCTTCATTTTCATGGTCAGGTTTTAAAAGCATTTCCAAAGGAAATTTAATTACTTTCTCTAAATAATCTTTTTCTTTTATATATTCTGGAGCAATAAAATCAGCAACAAAGCTCGTATTTAAAGTTTGCCCTGTTTTATTTACAACACTATAAAAAACCATTTTATATAATTCTTCTAACGCAATAACTACATCCCGATGTTGAGGATACTTTTTACTTGTTTCACTTAACATATCCCCTAAAAAGACGCTTGATGCTAATTCCTCTTTTTTAATGGGTTTACGAAAAACTATTTCCATATGACAAGTTTTAAATTTATCAGTTTTAATAGTATGAACATTAAAAGAATTACAATTATAAGATTTATATATCATTTTTACACCTCTTTCTTAGTATGGAGTTTTTTTAAATATTTATTATATTCATTTATACAAAAATTATCAGTCATACCTGCAATATAATCAATTACAATTCTTTCTTTACTATTATTTAAATAATATTCTTTATCCATATTCTCTAAATAATTTTTAAAATTCTCATCAAGTTCATTTTTCTTTAATTCTTCTAAATATTCTTTAAACAAACTATTTAAAATTGTTTTAAAATAATTTAAATTATTTTGATCATTAGCTTTAGCATATATATTTTTTTCATTAAATTCTTTTAATTCTTGCATAGCTTGATAAATATTATTACTTATTTTTATATAATTTTTATTATAACTATTCTTAACAATATCTAAAATAATTGTATTTATTATCTCATCCGCATTAGTTCCCAAAATACTTTGGATATTCTTAGGAATATCCTCTTTTTTTAACATTTTTAAAAGAATGGCATCTTCAATATCTTTATAAAGATAAGCAATCAAATCACTGATTTTTACAACACACCCTTCCAAAGTCATCGGTTTTAAATCGTTATTTTGATGATATGCTTCTTGATATTCGTTCCAAAACTCCTTACTTGTTTTTACCACGGGTTCATAATAAGCTTGTAAATTTTCCCCATTATGACACATGATAGCATCTAAAGTTTGCATTGTAACATTTTGTCCCTTTCCCCCATTTTCTAAAGTAATTAAAACGCGAACACTTTCAATATTATGTTTAAAATATCCCTCATTATTATTGAGACTAATTTCATTTAATATGGCTTCGCCGACATGACCAAAAGGAGTATGACCTAAATCATGACCAAGACAGGCGGCTTCCACCAAATCTTCATTGAGATTTAAAGCCCGACTTATAGTTCGGGCTATGTTACTAACATATAATACATGTTGCATCCGGCGAGTTAGGTGATCATTAGTTTGCAAGGAAAAAACTTGCGTCTTATGACTATAACGCATAAAAGCTAAAGTGGTGATAATCTTCGTTATATCATGGAAAAAAGGCGTTTTAAAACTATCTTCTTTTTCAAAACTAATGGCTTTTTCATCACTACAAGCATATGGAGATAAATTTTGATTTTTTTTAAGCATATTTTCTTTAATATTAACCATCTTTACATCACACCAATATGATATCATATTTATTTTATTTTCGAAAATATTTTTCCGAAACTTAAAAATTAGTAAAAAACTTAGGCCAAGGAGCTTCGAAAACAAGTGTTTTTGGCGTATTAGGTATTTTGATGATTAATTTCGAGGCATGGAGGGCTAACCTAGCATAAATATTACTTTTGGCAAAGTATTTTTTATCACCAATAATGGGGTGATTGATATAAGCTAACTGAGCCCTGATTTGATTTTTTCGCCCTGTTTCAATGGATATTTTTAGTAAACTATTTTTTCCCTTTGTTTTTAAAACCTCATAATTAGTAATAGCTAACTTACCAACATCAGCTACATATACTTCTTGGTATTTATTTTCTTTTAAATAATTTACTAGCCTATCTTGTTTTTTAGGCATTATTCCCTCGATAATAGCTATATATTCTCTTACCTCACAAATATTTGCCCAATTATTTTGCAAAAGGTGTTTCATTTTTTCATTTTTGGCAAACAAAACTACCCCACTGGTATCTTTATCAAGCCGATGGACAATAAAAACTTTTTGATGCGGATTTTGTTTTTTAATATATTCTCTTACTTCATGATATAAAGTATTGAATTTTTCTTTATTACTAGCAACAGTTAATAAGCCACTTGGTTTATCAACTACTATTATATTTTTATCTTCATAAATTATTTTTAACTTTTTCATATTCCTATCCTACTTATTATTTTTTAAGAATTTTTATATTTAAAAAGAGGGTTTATTACCCTCCTAGATTAAATTAATTGTATTTCCAGCCAATTTACTTAATCTTATATTATCACACCTATTTGTGTAATAACCTTAAATGGGGCGAAATAAGGGAGTCGAACCCTTGCATAACAGAGCCACAATCTGCCGTGTTAACCACTTCACCAATTCCGCCATAATTGCTTGAAATACACTTTAAGAATAGCAAATAATTAAGTAAAAATCAAGCCTTTTTAAACAATGTGAGTTCTCAGAGTAAATGAAACTTTCATGTAACCAATTTCATTTACTTTGAGAATAGCAATTTCATTAACTTTG